>JAUVKA010000157.1 GCA_030592205.1 Bacteroidota bacterium
AAGGCAATAGAATCCTGCAGCCAGTACTCAGCCAGGGATGGGCTTTCAGTACTGGTTGTGGTGGTATGATGCAGAGTCTCAGACTTATATTGATTTTCTGTCTTCTGAATTTATGGATGTTACCGAGGAAATGATCAATGCCTGGGTTACGCTGCCGCTTGAAAAAGATGGAGAATCTGAGTTTCTAACTCCGGGTAAGTATATTGCATCAATCCAAACCTATCATGGTGGAGGAGCAGGTGCTGATAATAATGTATATCGATTCACATTGGGAGCTGATTTTTCACACAATCATAATCCCCAGGCAGCTCAGTTACTTTTTAATAATAGTGAAGAATGGAGCCAGTTAGGGCAGCTGCCAATGATTCGATTAAACATTAATAACCAGGAAGGTCCGACATCGGTACCCGTTACTTTCAATGTGGATATGACTCTGCCAATTGCCCAGGGGATTTTTGTTCCCGGGACTGATTTTGTGGATGTTGCAGGTACTGTTAATGGTTGGGCCGGTTCAG
This sequence comes from Bacteroidota bacterium, assembly GCA_030592205.1. Classification (GTDB taxonomy): domain Bacteria; phylum Bacteroidota; class Bacteroidia; order Bacteroidales; family UBA12481; genus JAUVKA01. The sequence goes on from JAUVKA010000157.1 coordinate 516, forward strand.
ATCATATGACGGACGACGATGGTGATGGCATCTACACTCTGGCAGTTGAAGGGATTGTACCTTTCTCTACTATTGAGTACAAGTACAGGATTAATGCAAACTGGGATACTTCTGAATTTCCTTCAGGCGGACCAAACCGTGTCTACAGGACATCATACTGGAATAGTCTGGATGACGTATACAATGACGGACAAAGTACTGTTGGAATTGAGGAAAGAGAAATAGTAAGAGATATCAGTATCTATCCAAATCCAAACAGTGGTATTTTCACTTTGAAAATCAATAACCCTTCCAGTGAGGACATGAAAGTTGTTATTACCAATATTCAAGGTCAGGTTGTGCTGGAAAAGGAGTTGATCTCAGTGAGTTCTCATACTGAGCAAATTAACTTAAGCTCATTTTCAAGGGGATTATATTTCCTGAAGGTGGGTAGCCAGGTTAATAAAATTGTTGTGAAGTAGTTAACAGGGAGCGGCTAACGGGGAACGGTTAACAGGGAATGTATATAAAGGGATGCTTCATCATTGGAGCACCCTTCCTTTGCCACATAAAAAAAGGCCCTGCATTTGCAGGGCCTTAAAGCTTTTAATGACTTGTTGTATATTTAAACTAGGCTAGTTTAACATTAACTGCATTAAGTCCTTTTCTTCCTTCAGCAAGTTCGAAGGTTACTTCATCATTTTCTCTGATCTCGTCGATGAGACCTGATACGTGTACGAAGTATTCTTTTTCTGTTTCTGTGTCTACAATGAAACCGAATCCTTTGGAATCATTGAAAAATTTTACTGTTCCTTTATTCATTACTTAAATATTAATTTTTGCAAATGTAGCCATATTTTTTAGATCAGCTACGTTTTTTTTTATTTTTCGTACTTTGCGTGGGACAAATTAATCAAAATAAATCATATTTACTCGCAGGTAAAAAAATGAAACTTATGAAATACCTTAAGATCAGTACTTTATTCGCATTAGCCTTATTGGTTTCGATTAGCAGCCAAGCTCAGGATAAGTTTGGTATGAAGCTTAAAATTCACCATCGCGAAGATTCCGGTATTGCGTATAATTTCTTTGTTGGAGAGGACGCTGCAGATTTCCAAACCTCTGTCAATGGATTTGGTTCGGGTTTTCTTTTTGATGTCCTTACTAGTCGTAACAGCCTGGACTTTCTCGCAATTGGGACGCATAATGCATATCTGAGCCTGGGTGCTGGTGTGGCAATAAACAAATACAGGTTTAAGGATAATCTTGTTCTTTCTCTGTCAGATGATGGAAGTATGGTCAATTATGAAGTTGATCCGGATGCAAACCATGATTATGTCAACACCTTCTTTGGCTATGGAAAAAGTAAATTGCTTACCTCCTCCATCTTTGTTCCAGTTCATTTAAATATTGTTATTCATAATCAGTTTGTATTCTCAGCCGGAGGGTTTGTTGATTTCTATATTTATGGAAAGTACAAAAGGAAGTACCTTAATGATGGAGATAAAGAGAAAGCTCTGATTGAACCAAAGAATTTCAAGGATTTCAATCTCAACAAAATGAAGTATGGTGTAAGCGCTTCATTAATACATAAGAAAACCAGTATAGGCCTTGTTGGTACATATTATCTAACACCCTTCTTTCAGGATGGCATGGGACCTGAATTAAACGAGGTCAGGATATCCCTGGTCTTTAGTACCAATCCAAATTTGATAAAATAGGCAGGTATCTCAGGAACTAATCTGAATGGACTATTACCGTGTTAATGATACCTGCTTTCAAAATCTATATGAATATCCTTTTTCATCACATTATATAGATATAGAAGGACTGAGAGTCCATTATCTGGATGAAGGCCCAATGGATTCGAAACCTGTTTTGCTTCTTCACGGAGTCCCGACCTGGTCTTATTTGTATCGATATTTGATCCCTGTTTTAACTGCAGCGGGGTATCGCGTAATTGCTCCTGACCTGCTTGGGTTTGGGAAATCTGATAAACCCGCTGATCCCAACTGGCATTCATTAAGTGCTCATGTCAATTGTATCAGGGATTTGATTACCCATTTAGATCTCAGGGATATTACACTTTTTGGTCAGGATTGGGGATCAATGATAGGACTCAGAGTGGCAGTAGAAATCTCTGATAGATTTGAAGGGATCATTATTAGTAATGGCGGCTTGCCTACCGGTGTTGAGAAGTCTTCCCTGCTTTTTCGGTTATGGAAGTGTTTTGCAAGCATAAGTCCTTGGTTTCCTGTTGATAAAATTGTGGGACTTGGATGTATTAATAAACTATCTAAGGAGGCAAAGAAAGCATATAGAGCGCCTTTCCCCTCTGCTAAATTCAAGCTTGGCCCACGGAAATTGCCAGGGCGGGTACCGATTTCAAAAACGGATCAGGAGGCCGAATTGAACAGGCAGGCCTGGCAGGTCCTGAGCCGATGGACAAAGCCTTTCCTCACAGTGTATGGAGATTCAGATCCTATAACCAGAGCCTGGGAAGTAAAGTTCCAGGAAATGATTCCGGGGGCTAAGCATCAGAATCATAAAATATTGCATGCAGGGCATTTTATCCAGGAGGATGCCGGGCTGGAATTGGCAAAAATCATTATTACATTTATCCGAAATTATCCCGGGTGAAATATATATCAGTAGTTAATTATGAAGAATGAGCAGTAAGGTCCAATTTGAAAGTATTGGGATCTGTCTCCCAGAGAGGCGTTTGTCAACCAGTGAGTTGGTGAAGAGCCTGAAGATTCCAACAATCAATAAGTTTGAACTTTTAACCGGGATTAAGGAAAGAAGAGTTTGTTCACCGGGGGAAGATTCTCTGACCCTGGCTATTGATGCCGCAAAAGACTGTCTGGCACACTCCAAATTTGTGACTTCTGATATTGATATGCTTATTAGTTGTTCTATCACCAAATATATAGATGGCAGGTCGCAGCAGTATGAACCACCCATTTCAATATCAATAAAAACATCCATCGGGGCTGATAGGGCTCTAAGTTTTGATGTTTCCAATGCTTGTGCAGGAATGCTTACAGGGGTGATGATTGCTGAGGATTTTATACAGAGGGGCGTAGTAAAAAATTGCATGGTGGTTAGTGGTGAGTATATCACTGGCCTGAGCGAGCACGCTTTGAAAACTATTAAAACCCCTTTAAGTCATGAGCTTGCTTCATTAACTGTAGGTGATGCCGGAGCGGCTGTAATATTGCAGGCAGTACCCAAAGAGAAAGCGGATATTTCTATATCCGGTTTTACAACCCTATGTGGCTACAGCCATCTTTGTATAGCACGGCAAAGTCGTAAAATGCCTGGTGCTTATATGAGGACCAAAGCAAAAAAAATCCACCAGGTGTCAATAGCAGAATCAGGTCCTATCGTACAGGAAGCTCTTCGTCAAAATGGCTTGAGTTTCGACCAGATTGATTATCTGATACCTCATCAGACTTCCAGGAGTGCAATAATTTCAGGATCAAAACACTATGCTGAATATTTTGGGGTAAGGCCAGGCCAGGTGGTCATTAATCTGAAGGAGTATGGAAATACTGCTTCTACCTCTCATTTCTTGAGTTTATACACTCTAATGAATGAAGGTAGATTTAAAACGGGCGACAAAATTATGCTCCTGTGTTTTGCTTCCGGGCTTACAATTGGTGTTGTTATTTTTACAATGAATAATATGGTGGAGCGATATGGGAACACGGATTGAAATGATCTCGATTTTGCCCCCGGCTGGCAGACAAACTCTGAGAGGAACAATGTGGCTGTCAGAAAAAGTAGCTAAAAAATGCCTTAAGGAGGCCAATATCGATCCTTCCGAATTGGAGTTGCTGATTTTTGCCGGAATTTATCGTGATGATCATATTGGCGAGCCATCTATTGCTTCCCTCCTTCAGAAAGAAATAGGCGCCAATCCCAAGCTATATCCCCTGGATGACCGAACATTTTCTTTCGACTTGAACTCTGGAGGCTGTGGTCTGGTAAATGCGTTCCAGATCATTGATGGTTTTATCAGCTAAGGCAAGCTTTCAAATGGCATGATTATCACAGGAGACTCCGAGCCGGTTAAAGGATTGTCAGAGTCGTATAATTTCCGCTCAGCAGCATCCGCTCTAATTTTGCAAAGATCAGATAGTAAGGAGGGATTTCAGCTTATCAAAAACTATTCATATCCTCAATTCAGGGAATCCTTTCAGAGTTATATTACCTGGAAAAGAAAAAACGGACGGCTTAAAAAGAAAAATCTTCTACTTGTCGAGCAATCTGATTCTTATTTGAAGGAGTGCCTGGAATGCAGCCTTAAATCATTGGAGAGTTTTCTATCTGAAAGTCGACTTAATCTTAATGATATAGACCTAATCATACCATCTCAAAGTCCTGCGGGTTTTGTCCATGAACTGGATAATCGATTAGGGAATCAAAGTAACCTGGTATTGGTAAATGGTAATGGCAGAGGGGAATTACATACGTCAGGGCCATCTTTTGCATTGAGAAAAGCCTGGGATGATGGAACATTTGAAAAGGCTGAAAATATCTTGTTCCTGACAGTGGGGGCAGGGATCAGCAATACAATAGCCTGGTATAGTAAGCAGGGGGGAGATACTGATGCATGGACAATCAACTCATAATAACTCTGAACTGGATAATATTACTGCTTATCTTTCCCGAAATGCATTAAAGTTTCCTGATAAACCGGCGATACTCCATCCTGATGTGATATCATTCAAGAATCTGGACCAGGAAGTTGACAGATATGCAGCCTTACTCAGTTCATCAGGGATTACCAGGGGGATGCATACTATCCTGTTGGTTTCTGCGGGATCGGAGTTTTTTGTTATTTGTTTTGCCCTTTTTAGGATAGGAGCTGTACCAATTATGATCGATCCCGGTATGGGAACCAAGGCTATGGTTCAGGCATTAGCCGGATCAGATGCCAGGGCTTTTATTGGTATTCCCAAGGCTCATTTGTTGAAATTCCTTTATCCGCATTGTTTCAGTCAGGTAAGACTTTGGATCAATACAGGACACACCTGGATTCCTGGCTCGAAATTATTGTCGGGCTTAAGGTTTGAAAAAGACATACCAGGACCTCAGTGTAGAATGAACCCAAAAGAAATAGCTGCCATCTTTTTCACAAGTGGAAGCACCGGGCCGCCTAAAGGGGTGATTTACCAGGCAGGAATGCTTGATGCGATGGTAAAGATGATGGAAGAGCATTTTAAATATGGCCCTGAAGAAATTGACTTATGTACTTTTCCCTTGCTTGGTCTGTTTGTAACCTGCCTGGGAAGTTCTCTGGTTTTAGCAGATATGGATCCTCTTCGACCTGCTGCTCTGGATCCTGAAAAACTAATCCGCAACCTCAATGATTATAAGTGTACACAGATGTTTGGATCGCCTATGATCCTAAACCGATTGGTACGGTATGCAAAAATAATTCCAGTGAAACTATTCACACTGAAGCGCATTATTTCAGCCGGCGCACCAGTTTCCCTGGAAATGCAAAAAGAGTTTCTTAAAATATGTGTCAAGGATGTTGCGATCCACACCCCTTACGGATCCACCGAAGCATTGCCGGTAACGGATATAATGGCCACTGAACTTGTCCGGCAAAGCGAAGAAGAGTCGAGTTATTCCAGAGGAATTTGTGTGGGGTATCCCTTACCGGGACTGGTGGTTAAAGTTATAGAAATCAGTGATGAACCAATACCTCTCTGGTCGGGTTGCTCTACCTGCCCTAATGGAGAAGTAGGCGAAATTGTAGTTAAAGGTGCACATATAACCAGTGAATACAAGAATGATGTTCCTGCAAATACTCTGTCGAAAATACTGGATCCCTCAAGTGATGAAACCTGGCATCGTATGGGAGACCTTGGGCGGATTGATGACCAGGGCCGATTGTGGTTCTACGGAAGGAAGAATCATCGTGTTCTTTGTGCTTCTGATACTTTGTTTACCATTCCAACTGAAGCTGTATATAACCGGCACCCAAATGTTATGCGAGCAGCACTGGTTGGTGTTTCAGTTATTGGTGAAATGTTCAAGAAACCTGTGATTTGCATTCAGGTAGAAATAGAGGAAAGGGAGGTTAATTTGCGAGAGCTTCGAAAAGAATTACTAGAATTGGGACAGAAAAATGCATTAACAAAAAGTATTAGGCATATTCTTTTTCACAAGAACTTTCCAGTTGATCCCCGGCATAATGCCAAGATATTTCGAGAAAAACTGGCCGTTTGGGCAGAGAGGAGCATAAAATGAAGATCCTTGTAACAGGTGGAGGTGGTTTTATAGGAAAGGCTCTTGTTAAGCGATTGCTTGATGAGGGACACCTGGTGAGTAGTCTTTCAAGGGGAGATTATCCAGATTTAGAAGAAATTGGAGTAAAGGTATTTCGTGCTGATCTGCAGGATATTGAGTCGGTAAACAAGGCAGTTGCTGGAAAGGAGATTGTCTTTCATGTCGGAGCCAGAGCTGGCTTTTGGGGTTCTTACAAAGAATACTATAATGTAAATGTGTCAGGCAGCAATAATGTGATCAGAGCCTGTCAACAAAATGGGGTAGGGTCACTGATCTATACTAGTTCTGCCAGCGTGGTATTTGATGGAAATGATATTGAAGGTCTTAATGAAGATCTTCCCTACCCAACGAGGCCTTTATCTCATTATACCGGAACCAAAGCCCTTGCTGAGCAGGCTGTTATACAAGCAAATAGCCTTGGGTTGAAAACTCTTTCTTTGCGTCCTCATTTGGTGTGGGGTCCAGGCGACCGTCATATTCTCCCCAAAATTATTAAGCAGGCCAGAGCAGGTAAATTAAGAATTATTGGCGATGGCAAAAATCTTATTGATTCCACATATATTGATAATGCTGTTACAGCCCATATCTGTGCCGCGAAGGCTCTGGCTGATAATCCTAATGTGGGTGGTAAATGTTATTTTATCTCTAATGGTGAACCTGTCTCTTTGTGGGAATTGCTCAACGACTTGCTTAAAGTCTCAGGGATTGAAGCCGTCAATACGAGAATACCTACTAATTCTGCTATAACGATTGCGGGTTTCCTGGAATTGATTTACAAAACTTTACCAATTAGCAGCTCGCCCAGGCTCACACGTTTTCTTGTTCATGAACTTAGCGCATCCCACTGGTTTGATATTTCTGCTGCAAAAACTGAATTGGGATATGAGCCGATGGTTTCAATTAAGGAGGGACTACAATTTTTTGCAGAGTACAATAGTCAGGTGATTCAGTAACTCGATGACTTAGTGACACACTTATAGCCTTTTAACTATTTACTTAGCCTTACACTGAAGCCGTAAGCCTTATGCCTCAAGCCTTACCTGGTTATTTCTTCTTCTTCTTTTTAATCCCAAAGATCTCCTTGAAATCGTCAATCCCTTGTTGCAGTTCCTTCTCGAGGTCGGTAGTTGTAACAGAATCGAGTTGTGTTTCAGAAATGATCTCACCCAGATCAGTTATTTCAATTCCATCAGGGACATCAAATTTATTGGAATTTATTCTTGTATTCATATCGAGGCTTGTGGCTTCTGTAATCCATTGTCCCAAGAGGTTGACCTCAGTTTTCAGAGTCAAATTTTGCCATATCCATACCTTGGTGCCCAAACCTTCCCATATATCACAGTTTCTGCCGAGGATTTTTTCTTCACCGATCTTTTCAAAACCTAAATCTTCTCTGATTTCTTTTCCCCATTCTTCCCACTCTTTTATTTCTGCCTCAGACATTTTTGAAACATCAAAAGGGACAATCTGCCTGGTGCCGGTTTTTTCGTCCAAATCAATGGTGTAC
>JAUVKA010000214.1 GCA_030592205.1 Bacteroidota bacterium
AGATAGCGAATTCCATAGCGGCTAACCATCCCGAAGCTTATTTGATGGTTCTTTTAGTTGATGAACGCCCTGAGGAAGTAACAGATATGGCCAGAAGCGTTAAAGGAGAGGTGATCTCATCCACCTTTGATGAACCGGCTGAAAAGCATGTGAAAGTGGCGACAATCGTCCTTGAGAAAGCCAAAAGATTGGTAGAATGCGGGCATGATGTAGTAATCCTCTTAGATTCCATCACACGACTGGCCAGGGCTTATAACACCGTTCAGCCAGCCTCGGGTAAAGTTCTTTCAGGAGGAGTGGATGCAAATGCTTTACACCGGCCTAAACGCTTTTTCGGAGCTGCACGTAATATCGAACATGGAGGTTCCCTGACTATTCTGGCTACGGCCCTTATTGAAACAGGTTCGAAAATGGATGAAGTAATCTTCGAGGAATTTAAAGGTACTGGTAATATGGAGTTACAGCTCGATAGGAAATTATCAAACAAAAGGATTTATCCTGCCGTGGATATTGTGGCCTCCAGTACTCGTCGTGAAGATCTTCTGCATCCAAAAGATTTCCTTAGCAAGATGTGGGTGCTCCGCAATTTCCTCGCAGATATGAACTCTTTGGAGGCCATGGATTTTATGCGAAGCAAATTGGCGCAAACCCATACTAACGAGGAATTCCTGATCTCCATGAATAGCCAATAGAGACAGACGACCGTCTGTCTCTACGTGTTGCCTGATTTAAACCCGTTCTAAACTAACTTTTGTCATGCTTTTTTTTGACATTTAGTCTTAACTTAGCGCGACAAATTCCAGGATTTAAATAAGACCAAAAGAGAAAAGAAATGTCAAAAAAGAAGTATCTTACCTTAGAAGGTAACCAGGCAGCTTCCCACATAGCCTATATGTTTAGCGAGGTAGCAGCTATTTACCCTATAACCCCTTCATCTGATATGGCTGAGTATGTGGATGAATGGGCAGCTTATAACCGGAAGAATATTTTTGGAGAAGAAGTTAAAGTAACCGAAATGCAATCTGAAGGTGGAGCCTCAGGTGCGGTGCATGGAGCCCTGCAGGCTGGTGCATTAACCAGCACTTTTACTGCGTCTCAAGGCCTTCTTCTGATGATACCTAATATGTACAAAATGGCTGGGGAACTCCTGCCTGCAGTTTTTCATGTTAGTGCCCGGAGTGTTGCTGCTCACGCTCTCTCTATTTTTGGAGATCATAGTGATATCTATGCTACTCGTCAAACCGGTTTTGCTTTGCTGGCTACAGGCAGCGTTCAGCAAATTATGGATCTGGCCGGAGTAGCCCATCTTGCGGCAATTAAAACCCGGATTCCTTTTGTTCATTTCTTCGATGGCTTCCGTTCATCTCATGAAATCCAGAAAGTAGAATCTCTGGAGAATGAGGATATGGCTCCATTAATCGACTATAAAGCTTTACAGGAGTTTCGCGACAGGGCACTGAACCCTGAGCATCCTGTAACAAGGGGAACTGCTCAAAATCCCGACATCTTTTTCCAGGCTAAGGAAGCAATAAATCCCTTTTATGATGTTGTTCCTGATGTTGTTGAGGAATATATGCAGGAGATAACCAAGCTGACCGGCAGGGAATATCATCCTTTCACTTACTATGGTGATCCGGAAGCTGAAAATATCATTATCGCAATGACTTCTGTTACTGAAACCAGTAAAGAGGCTATTGATTACCTGATTGAGAAGGGTGAGAAAGTTGGTATGATCACTTGTCATCTGTATCGACCATTTTCTGAAAAATATTTCATGAAGGTTTTTCCGAAGTCAGTTAAAAGAATTTCAGTACTCGACAGAACAAAAGAGCCAGGGGCTATGGGCGAACCTCTGTATCAGGATGTTCGGAGTATGTTTTACAATAAGGAAAACGCTCCTGAAATTGTTGGTGGTATATATGGCTTGAGCTCCAAAGAAACTACCCCGACAATGATAATATCAGTATTTGAAAACCTTAAAATGAATGAGCCAAAGAATGGCTTTACATTAGGTATTGTAGATGATGTTACATTCAGATCACTTCCTTTATTACCGGAAATTGATCTCTCGCCTGCAGGTACACATCAAGCGAAATTTTATGGTTTAGGTTCTGATGGAACTGTTGGAGCAAATAAGAACTCCATTAAGATTATCGGAGATTCGACTGATAAATATTGTCAGGCTTATTTTGCCTATGATTCAAAGAAATCAGGTGGATTTACAACATCTCATCTTCGTTTTGGTGATCATGAGATACGTTCTCCATATCTGATTCATACTCCAGATTTTGTGGCTTGTCATGTCTCATCATATATCGATAAATATGATATGCTGAAAGGCTTGAAAAAGGGCGGAACATTTTTAATGAATTCTATTTGGGATGAGGAAGAAACAAAGCGCCGCCTCCCAAACAGCATGAAAAAAACTCTGGCTGAGAAGGAGCTTGGATTCTATATCATTAATGCCACCAAGATTGCCGAGGAAATTGGTCTGGGAAACCGTACCAACACCATCATGCAATCTTCTTTTTTCAAGATTGCCAATGTGATTCCTTACGACCAGGCAGTTGATCAAATGAAAAAGGCGATTGTGAAGTCCTTCGGTATGAAAGGCGAGGAAATCGTAAATATGAATTACTCTGCAGTTATGCGGGGTGGGGATGTACATAAAGTGGAAATCCCGGCGGAATGGAAAACCCTTAAGTTGGATGAAGAGGAAGATGTTCGTGATATTCCTGAATTCATAAAAAAAGTGGCTGAACCAATCAATGCTCAAAATGGGGATACTTTAACTGTTAGTGCATTTCTCGGTCGTGAAGATGGATCTTTCCCTGCAGGAACTACGGAATATGAGAAAAGGGGAATTGCCGTTAATGTTCCGGAGTGGCAAACAGAAAATTGCATTCAGTGTAACCAGTGTGCTTATGTTTGTCCTCATGCTGCTATTCGGCCATTCCTGCTTACTGAAACTGAATTGGCAAATGCTCCTGAAGGTACTGATACCCAGAAAGGACGTGGAGGAATTAAAGAATATGAATTCCGTATTCAGGTTAGTGTTCTGGACTGTACCGGTTGTGGTAATTGTGCACAGGTTTGTCCTTCCAAAGAAAAGTCTCTCATTATGAAGCCGCTTGGATCACAAATGGATGAGGTGGATCGCTGGGATTACATGCATAAAAATGTGGGCTACAAGGAAACAGTGTTGCCTAAAGAAAAAACTGTCAAAAATTCACAATTTGCTCAGCCCCTGTTTGAATTCTCCGGAGCATGTGCAGGTTGTGGGGAAACTCCATATATCAAGCTGATCACTCAACTCTATGGAGACAGAATGATGGTCGCTAATGCAACCGGTTGTACTTCAATTTATGGTGGATCCGCTCCTTCAACCCCATACCGGGCTAATAAGGATGGTCATGGAGTTGCCTGGGCAAATTCTCTTTTTGAGGATAATGCTGAATATGGATATGGTATGGCTGTTGGAATTCGGCAAATGCGCGACCGTATTGAGCGTTTTATGAAAGCTGCAATTGAAGAAGTCTCGCCGGCTACAAAAGCGGCATTCGAACTGTGGGTCGAAACCAGAGAAAGCTCTGAGGCATCTAAAGAGGCTTCGAAAGCTGTTGTGGAAGCTATGAAAACAGAAAAGCATGCTGTAGTCAAAAAAATTATGCCACTTGAACAATATCTGGTAAAGAAATCTGTATGGATTATTGGCGGAGATGGATGGGCCTATGATATCGGTTTTGGAGGTTTGGATCATGTTCTGGCTTCTGGTGAAGATGTTAATGTTCTGGTGGTAGATACCGAAGTTTACTCAAACACAGGAGGCCAATCTTCAAAATCTACTCCTATTGGAGCTGTAGCTAAATTTGCTACATCAGGAAAGAAGATTCGGAAGAAAGACCTCGGAATGATGGCAATGAGTTATGGTTATGTGTATGTGACACAGGTGTCTATGGGCGCCAGTCAGAGTCAGTTTTTTAAAGCAGTGAAGGAAGCAGAGAACTATAACGGCCCATCATTGGTCATCGCTTATGCACCTTGTATTAACCATGGTTTACACGCAGGAATGGGAATGACCCAACACGAGATGAAAGCAGCAGTGGAATCCGGTTATTGGGCAATGTTCCGTTATAATCCACTGTTGGAGGAACAAGGAAAGAACCCGTTTGTGCTTGATTCAAAAGAGCCCGACTGGACTCTGTTCAGAAAGTTTCTGATGGGTGAAGTAAGGTACTCATCTCTGTTAAAAACATTCCCCGAACATGCCAATGAGCTATTTGAAGCAGCCGAGGAAAGTGCAAAATGGAGATACAATAGCTACAAAAGGCTTGCTGCCATGGATTTTAGCAAATAAACTTGATGAACATTATTTTATTGAGAAAAAATTAGGATATCAAAATTCTCTAGTGTATATTTGCTGTCTGAAGTGGTGTGTTTAAAAATATGTAGGCAACCACAGCGTTCTGATAAAATTTTTTTCTATATACTCTGCCAGGCGCTTCAAGGGTGTTCTGGTCACAGGCGACTACGGTTTCCTGTATAATGTTTAGTTAAGTTGAGTTATCCGGTTAAAGTTGCGAAAAGCCCGACCACCAAATGGTGATCGGGCTTTTCCGATTTTATGCACTTATGTGATCTACTTACCAGGACATTCCTTGATAACACCTGTAGCGATATTCTTTGAGCCGTAGGCCTTATCGAAATGTGCACTGAACTTAGCAGCAAGCTTATCAGCAGTAATGCGGTAAGCTTCCTTATCGCTCCATGTATTTACAGGATTCAGCATCTCTGATGGAACTCCAGGACAGGATGCCGGAATATTCAAGTGAAATACACTTTCTGTATGGTAATCAACATTATCGAGGTCCCCATTTAGTGCACCATTTACCATCGCGCGGGTCAATGGGAGATCAATTCTTTGTCCTACTCCATAAGCTCCACCACTCCAACCTGTGTTAATCAGGTAAACATTTGTATTGTGTTCTTCCATTTTCTTGCCCAACATATCAGCGTAAACATCAGGATTGAGGGGCATAAATGGTTGGCCGAAAAATCTGGAAAAAGTTGCTTGAGGTTCAGTTATACCAGTTTCTGTCCCAGCTAGTTTGGATGTGTAGCCCATTAAAAACCAAAGCATAGCCTGATCCTTGTTCAGTTTGCTTACCGGAGGCAAAACACCATAAGCATCGGCGGTGAGGAAGAGAATGGTTGTTGGATGTCCGGCTGTTGATGATTCTTTAATATTTTTCAAATAGACTAGCGGATACGAAGCACGGGAATTTGGGGTAAGGCGATCATCAAAATAATCAAACTTACCATTTGGGTAAAGCATACCATTTTCTACGATGGATCCGTGATTAAGGTAATCGTCCTTATGCATGATAGCATCATAAATATCCGGTTCTTTTTTAGGATTGATATCAATCATTTTTGCATAACAGCCATTTTCAAAATTGGCAATTCCATCATCACTCCAACCATGCTCATCATCTCCGAGTAAGGCTCTTGAAGCATCAGCCGATAGAGTTGTTTTTCCAGTTCCGGATAATCCCAGAAGAAGTGCTGAATCACCATTTGCTCCTTCATTAGCAGAACAGTGCAATGGAAGAACTCCCTCAAATGGAAGGAGGTAATTCATTACTGTAAATAGCAGTTTTTTCATACTGCCCATGTATGCTGAACCGTAAACAATTCCGACTCTCCTGTCCATGTCAACAGCCACTGCCATATTACTGGTTTCTCCATTAGGCTTTTTCCGCAATCGTCCTTCGTATTTAGCAGGATTGAGCTTATGGTAGGGCAGGGCAATAAGGATAAATCCATTATCTGCAAAACAACTATTCTCCAGATCATCAGGAACTGGCCTGAACATATTATCTGCGAATAAGGTGTGCGCAGCCATGTCAGTTACCACTTTAACTGGAAGAGCATAGCGGCTGTCGGCTCCAATTACCCGGTCAGTTTCATAAAGGGTACCGGTTTTTTCTATAACCTCCAGGGCATCCTCAAAAAACATGTCGAAGGTTTCTTCATCTGTTGGCAAGTTATTTGGGGACGTCCAATCGACGTTCTCCTCGCTTAGACTTCTCTTGACAATTAAGGTATCCTTGGGGCTGCGGCCAGTAGATTCGGGAGGTGTCCATGTGGCCAATGCACCACTTTCCGAAATTAGGGCTTCTTTGTTCTCAACGGCTCTGCGTATCATATCCCGCCTGGGAATGTTATTTAGTACATTAGGATGCAGAGCTAGTTTCTGGATTAGCAAAGGTTTTAATTCATTCATATTTGTTATTATTTGTTAATTTGCTATGTATTATTTTATCTAGTTATATATTAAACTCTTTAAATGTGTAAATATATATAATTCAACATTATTATAAATATTATGCAATTTGAAATTCATTTGTTTTGATAAAAAATGTACATCCCGCAGATGTATTATTTCTATTAACTTTGCAGGTGAATTTTTTATTACATATGGGCAGACTATTGGGAATTGATTATGGACGTAAAAGGGTTGGCATAGCTGTTACTGATCCCGGGCAGATGATTGCTTCGGGTTTAACAACCGTGGGTGCCCATGAGATTTTAATTTTTCTTCAGGATTATATAGCTAAGGAAAAGGTTGACGCCTTTATAGTTGGACAGCCTAAGCAGATGAATAACCAACCCTCTGAATCTGCAGGCTTTGTAAATAGTTTTGTAACTGGTTTGTCAAGAAAATTTCCAGATATTCCAATACATATGGTATATGAAAGATTCACATCAAAAATGGCCGTGAGAGCTATGATCGATGGGGGGGTGAAAAAGAAACAACGGCAGAATAAGGCTCTGGTGGATTCTATCAGCGCAGCCTTGATTTTGCAATCATACATGGAAAGTAATAAATTTCAATAAGAACAATATGATACTTCCGGTTTATGCCTATGGTAGTCCACTTCTTCGCAAAGTTTCTGAAGATATTGGACCGGATTACGAAGGCTTGAATGATTTAATTGACAATATGTTTGAAACG
>JAUVKA010000061.1 GCA_030592205.1 Bacteroidota bacterium
GGACTGGTGATCCAAACCGTGAATTGACTACCATGTTGTTTACACCAGTTACTTACACATGGGGAAGTTTGACATCCGGCATTGAAATTATTCCTTTAAAGGAACAAATTAATGCCTATCCTGTACCCTTCACCAATAGCCTGACCATTGACTGTCCGAACAGACTGAAAACTTTGGTTATCCATTCGGTGTATGGACAAGTTGTTCATAGAGTGGATGAAGTTCCAGCCGGTACGAATACCATGGATCTTTCGAGCCTGGATTCTGGATTTTACTTTATTACTTTTATTCAGGAAGACGGCGAAAAAGCCATTAGGAAAGTGATTAAAAATTAAACATAACGTCACAGGATTTTATCAGAAAGCCATCCTTGCGAATGGCTTTCTGTCTTTTATCGTAAGTATATGATAGGGTGCACTGAAGCATATTATCAAGGGATTGTTTGACGTCAAAACATGGTGGACAAAACTCTTCTAAATTTATCGTGGTCTTTTTGTAAGTAACCCTAAATCTCCAACAGGTTAAAAATGGTAAGTTATCACACCAATCCGGAGTACTATACTGATTTGGACTAAACCAGTGATACTCCATGGAAATTTATAAAAGAAATACCTTTATAATGAGGGTTTTAAGTGGATGTAAGTGGGTGATTTGGGAAATTATTTGGTGATATAAATAGACACTATAGTCATAGGATAATTGAGGCCAGGTTCCCCGCCAGTTTTTCGGATAAAATAGGACATAAAAGGATAAATTCTGGAAATCCTCCTTCCACAGAATGATAAGATTTACAAAACATTACCAATATCTGGACACATGTGGTATCTCTCTCATAATCAGGGAGTCCCAGGTTCAAGCCCTGGTGGGCCCACGAAAATACCGCTAAAGCTCAGTCGTAAGACTGGGCTTTTTTTGTTTGGTGGTATGCCATCAGGTCACATCTGTTAATCATGATTCTAAGATAACCAGAAAAATTAAGACCTAGCTAGCCAAAGAACAGAACGACTTGAACGGAGTTATCCTGGGATTTATCAATTGATCCTTCTTAATCATTCTCACAGTTTCGATTCCCGATAAGGTTATCTGAGCTGATTCAAATGACTTAAAACCAAGCATATTCTTTGTTCGCCATTAGACAAACCTGTGGTCCTGTTGGCGTAAACTTAAATACCCAGCGTTGTATGGTAGCATGATCGACAACAACTCCTCTGATTTTGAGAAGTTCTTCGATATCACGATAGCTCAATGAGAATCTTAACTTGAAATAAACAGCTTGAAGAATGATAGCCTTGGGGAAACAGTGTCCTTTGAACATAGCAAGTAAACTCAGAATGTCTAACAACCGAGCCGAAAAACCACCAATAGTGTTTCAATAAATGTAAACTGAATTACATAAATTATGTAAAGTAAAGTGCTTAAATAATGTAAAATAAAACTACATTTGCATGTAAGTAAAATCCATGATTTACAAGGAACGTATATCAGACATCGAGTTAAAAAGGAAACTCAACGCTTCAGGAGCAGTGCTGATTCGAGGCCCCAAAGCTTGCGGAAAAACTGAATCGGCTAAGCAAATAGCCAAAAGCGTGTTGAATGTAGACAGAGACGAAAATGTTCCAGCTCTCATCAATATAGCACCAAAACGATTGTTGGTTGGTGAAACTCCTCGCCTGATTGACGAATGGCAAGTGCAACCCGTACTTTGGGACTACATTCGCCACGAAATAGACGACCGGCAAAAAAATGCCCAATTCATCCTCACAGGCTCGTCGAATCCCGAAGAATCAGCCAAAATGCACTCAGGCGCAGGCAGGTTTACCATCCTAGAGATGCGTACCATGTCTTGGCAAGAATTAGGCATTTCATCCGGGAAGATAAGACTGGCTAATCTCTTTAAGGGTGAAAAAATTGATGTCGTTGACCAACCAACAGATTTGGACTTCATCATCGAGAGATTAATCATTGGAGGTTTTCCGACCCTTTTAAATAAAACCATTGACCAGGCAACCGACTTGAACCGGGCTTATGTAGAATTACTTGCCGAAGTGGACATGAGCCGAGTATCGAACATCAACCGCGACCCCATAAAAGTTAGAAGTTTGTTACGGTCGCTGGCTCGAAATACAGCAACAATAGTGGATATTACCTCTTTGGAAAGAGATATTCTTGCAAAAGAAAATGCTGGCATAACCCGTCCAACTGTTTACGATTATCTTGATGCCCTTAACCGATTGATGATCACAGAAGAACAACCTGCCTGGAACACACATATTCGTTCATCCCACGCGTTGCGAAAATCACCAAAACGGCATTTTACGGATGTTTCTTTGGCTGTTGCTGCATTGGGAGCAGATGCAAATTCTTTGATAAACGATTTGAATTTTACCGGTTTTTTGTTTGAATCTCTTGTTACTCACGAACTGCGTGTATATGGGCAGGCTAATGATGCCAAAGTTTATCATTACCGCGATTCGAGCGGTTTAGAAGTGGATAGTATCGTCCAAAAATACAATGGTGACTGGTGTGCTTTTGAAATCAAACTTGGTACAGGTCAAATCAATGAGGCAGCGGCAGTCCTGACTAAATTTGTATCTACTTTGGATACAAATAAAGTAAAACCGCCAATATCACTCAACATTATCACCGGAACCGGAATCAGTTACACCCGTGCCGACGGAATCAATGTTATTTCGCTGGCATCTTTAGGGAAATGAAAACTTAACTTGCCAACTTTCTTGCCAGATTCTACCCCATATTTGATAATAATTGAGACAAAACCCTGTTCTCAACATAATGATTGATAACGATTTATAACATTTTTGACGGAATTGCGATCAGAATTGCTTACCTTTTGTAGCTACAATTTGAGGTGGATCTATATCGCCAAACAGGTCATCGAAGTCCATGTTTACATTCATATAAGTAGTTTTGCCTGACTTCTTATTGTAAAGGCATCAATGTCTATTCATCCTTCATTAAATCAACGAGGTATTTCTTAATGATTTTATCCCCATCAATTTGAAAGATTGTATCTTCAAAATACTCCCTGAAATATACTCTTCCCAGACCGGTAACCAGTTCATTAGTATAAGTATAGCCAAAACCAGGCTCCTCTTCAAATTCTCTTCTGATTACCTTACCGTCACTTCCCAGAGTGATCATTAATAACTATTTCCTGATTTTTCGTGACACAAAAACCGGAGGCTTCAACAAACTCCCCTGGTCCCTTCCCTGACTCATCAATTTTGAATAAATAACGACCATTGATATCAAAAACAAACAAACAGTTGCTTTTGCGCTTATCTAAAACATATGCTTTTGAGTTCAAAATCTTTAATTCAGATATTGCTCCAATCAAAGATTCTGGATTTGTTTCCAAAGCGATAAAAGATATTGAATCAACAAGCTGAGAGAAGGTTCGCTGGTCCTCACCGTCAATTTCAATAGTGATTGTTTTTATTCCAACATCTTTAGTGGAATTCTTTTTACTTGAGCAAGCAGAGAAGCATAATAATAAGGCAAATAATAATGCCCAAATAATCAAATTAAACTTATTCATCAACAGGACAAGTTTTGTTACCGGGGACGGTGGCTGAATTACCCAAAGATAATAATATATTCTCAAATTGGTGCAATGGCTTATTGATTTGGGGCAGGTATTACGGATGGAGTTGAAACCAATTTTCCTGCAATACCTCCGTTTTTTCCACTCTATCGTCACTGAACACTATCTGGCTAGCCTAGACATAGACAAGATCTATGATATCAATCAACATATCCTCTAATCACGAGAAATGTTTTTGTGGATCTACTTTCTATTAGTTAAATAGAATTAGCTTAATTTGACTATTTTTGTTTAAAATATTTTATTATCGAGACAAAATTTAAAATACAAGAACTTAAAAAGCATTTCTCTAAACATGTGATGTTTACGACAAGTGACATTGTTGAATTTTATTCTAAACATGAATCTGAGATACCCAGAAAGACTGTTAATTGGAGAGTATACGAACTTGTTATTCAAGGAGTGCTTGAACGCGTGGGAAAAGGCAAGTTTAGGCTTGGACATACAAAAAAGTATTCTCCAGAGATATCTACAAGAATTTTTAAATGGAATAAGTCAATAAAGGACAGGTTTCCCTACATTTCATTTTGTATTTGGCAGCAGTCATGGATAAATGAATTCTCACAACATATTGCAAAGACAGGAATAGTTATAATTGATGTTGAACGAGATGTCGCTGAGTCAGTATACAATCATCTTAAGGAAGCGAATTCTACCATTTTCTATAAGCCTGGAAAAGAGCTATTGAATGATTACGTTCTCGGACTCGATTATGCATTATTAATTAGACCTCTAGTTAGCGAAGCCCCGCTTCAAGAGATACGTGGAGTATCGACTGTAACAATAGAGAAGCTTTTAGTTGATGCATACAGTGATTTAGAATTTGAGTTTGTGAAAGGTATGGAAATAGAGCATATTTTTGATAATGCATTTTCAAGGTATAGCATTAATATTACCAAACTTCAACGCTATGCTGACAGGAAGAAAAAAAAGGAAGAAATTCGAAAATTGATTGAAAGATTTACACTCAAAAATAATGTTCTTCCCTAAAATTAAAGCGAAATGATATCAGAAGAATGCTTAACCATAGAATGGATAAAGGAAGCGTCTGCCCAAAATAATTCAGATAAAATCTTAGTTGAGAAAGCTATCAGAGCTCTAAAACTACTGGAAGGATTAGTTGAAGAGAAACTAGAATTTGTGTTTAAAGGAGGAACTTCATTAATGCTTCTATTGGAATCAAGTAAACGCCTATATTTTTTTTGAGAGTTATCACATAGAAAAAGCCATAACAGACGCATCTAAAGCTGCATACCTGGCAACTGTTATTAAATATGATAGAAACGAAATTCAGAAGTTCTCAAATCCGCAGGAGGTTAAAGATTGGATAGTTGAACAGCCATTTGATACCAGATTAAACAAGCTTAAAAAATCAAATCCAGAAGCCTTCTTTTATTGGTACAAGATTTACGAAATAGAAAACGAAAAATAACAATCCACCAGGAAGAAATACATTCTTTTATCACCAGGATTTTTCTTAAGCGGACGTTTTTCAATCCTGATTGAACAGCTCCTTTCAGCACTACAATAGGACGGAAGCGTGAGAGAAAAAAGCTTTGGTTATTAATCTTGATAACCGAACCACCTGCCGGGGCAATCCTCATGAATGCTTCAACCTCAGGAAATTCCTCCGCAACGGTAGGTCCGACAATAGAGGCTGTGGCCCACATGTTTCCTCCCTGACCACCAATGTTGTCCATTAGGTTAACCCTGTAAAGCTGTTCTTTTTTTTCATTGAAGGAGTCATAGCCCATTTCATGATATACATAGAGGCTGATAAGCACACTACTGGCAATGCCGATCGCCAGGCCAATGATGTTGATGATCATGTAGGCTTTCTGCCTTTTGAAAGCTCTGAGACTGTGTTTTATTTGGGATGCTAGCATGGTTCAGGTATTTATTATATGATGATGACAATGCTGGGAGGCTACTTGTTACACTTTTTATGGCTTGCCAGGTTGGTGTGTGGCTGTTTAAGTCTGGTGGCCCCACAAAGACACCCGCACATGCCAGACAGGGTGGGTGTTTTCGTTTAGGAGAGTTTAAATGATAACTCACAGTTCGATAAAAATTTTGGCTAAAGCAGGACTCCTGAAAAACAAGAAATACGCTTCCGCAATTGAATTCTCTGATCCTTATTTTGAGAGTAGTACTCTTAGTGGAGCAGGAGTTGTAAAAGACGGCAATATTATAACTTCTGGTATCTGTCCATTTATGGCAAGACGAGATGAAATTCAGGACGGAACAGAGGAACTTGCAATCGCTTTAGTTAAGGCGATCAAAGCCAGTACCGACTAGGATTTATCAATTGATGCAGGCCTCCAATAATTGAGAAAATTCCTAAATGTTTTACAGTAAAACAATTTTTTTCATCCTATTATTTTCAGATTAACTTATCTATTCCAATACTTAATTTGTTATCCTTGTGTAAGGAATGAAATCGATAATAAAAGAGCAAATCAAAAAATCAAGAATAATGAACAGTAAGGTCAAAAGAAGAGCGTTTTTAAAAACATCTATAATTGCTGGTGCAGGACTTAGCGCTATGCCTGGTATTGTGCTTGGAAAATCAACGGAAAAGATAAGTCGCAAAGTCAATATTGCATTTATTGGACTCGGTGGTAGAGGGATAGGTCATTTGATTCGGACAGCAAAAACAGAAAATGTCATGATAAGCGCAATTTGTGATATTGATGTTGCAAGAATAGAATTGGCACAAAAGCGATTGTTAGAATATGGGTATCCTAAAGCGACAGCCTATTCAAAAAATGAGTTTTCATTTGAGGACATGTTAAAAAGAGATGATATCGATGGTGTGATAATATCAACGCCCTGGTTATGGCACACACGAATGGCTGTTGCAACTATGAAGGCTGGTAAATATGCTGGAGTAGAAGTCTCTGCGGCTAATACAATCGAGGAATGCTGGGATCTGGTTAATACCTCTGAAGAAACAGGTATGCCATGCATGATCCTTGAGAATGTAAATTATGGAAGACAAGGCTTAGCCATTCTAAACATGGTAAAACAAGGTGTGTTTGGTATTCCAGTACATGCAACTTGTGGTTATAGGCATAGCTTATTAGGCGTTAAATTTAACAAGGACTTGAAGTTTGGAGAAGGGGCCAAGGGAGAGGCCGTATGGAGAACTCAGCATTCATTGAAGCGCAATGCAGATGTCTATCCAACTCATGGTGTAGGTCCAATTGCAGCAATGTTAGATATAAATCGAGGAAATAGATTTCAATATTTAACAGCAACAGCATCAAAAGCTGTGGGCTTGAAAGATTATATTGAAGAGCATCCAAACGGAGGGAAGAACCATCCGCATGCTCAATTACCATGGAAGCAGGGGGATATAATTACTTCAGTAATAAAAACGGCCAATGAAGAAACAATAATTGTCAGACACGATTGTAATCTGCCTCGGCCATATTCACTGGACTTTTCGCTACAAGGAACAGACGGTCTTGTTGAATGGGATGGTCTAAATAGAGGATTAATCAAATCTTCTGATAGTTCTGAGATTAATCCTGCACGTATTTTCATAGAGGGTAAGACACCTGGTCACGGATGGGAGGAATTAGACGCCTGGGTAAAAAAATATGATCACCCATTATGGCAGAAGTATGAGGAAGAAGCAAATAAATCCAGTCACAATGGAATAGATTTTTTTGTTACTCGTGAGTTTATCAATTCCGTAAAAGAAAAACGTCAGCCGGTAATGGATGTTTATGATGCTGCTGCGTGGAGTGCTATAACTCCATTATCGGAGGCATCCATAGCTACAGGAAGTGCTCCACAATACTTTCCTGATTTTACCAGAGGAAAATGGATTAAAAGAAAGCCTATAGATTTTTAAAAATGCTTCCGGTCTCTCTTTACTATCTTTATGCTCCATATTTACTTCATAAAAAATAAATAATCAGAAAAATCTCTTGTTATGAAAAAGTCCATTGCAAGTCTATGCATGATATCTCTTTTCCCTCTTGCCTTTTCCTTGAATGGGTTGGCACAGGACATTAAAGGCGGTACGGTTGAATACGATCAGCTTTATTATCATACATTTGAAAAAAAGGAAGGACCAGGAAATGAGCGATATAACAATTTTATTGCTGCCCTGCCTTCTACCACAAAAGACTTGAAGGTGTTGATATTTACAACAAAAAAGTCGCTGTACAAACAAAGCATGCAAACTGATGATCCAGTTTTATCCCGAATGAAAAAGGGAATTCAGCGTGTCAATTATTTAAAGCCTCCAACAGTAGAATTGTCAGAGGTTTATACTAATTTGACTAAAGGAGCAATGACAAAACAATTTTCCTTTATGACACGCTTCTTTCGGATGGAAGAGAAAACCCAGCAAGCAGCCTGGAAAATTGGCACCGAACAGGTGATTATCCAGGGTTATACCTGCCAGAATGCCACGATGAAGAAAGGGGAGAAAAACATTACAGCCTGGTTTACTCCGGAAATTCCAATCTCAGCCGGACCAGCAGCCTATGAAGGTCTTCCGGGACTAATTTTGTCAATTGAAGAAGACGGAAGAAATACAATTCTGGCTACTTCGATTGATTTAAGCGAACCGGATACAGAAATTAAGAAGCCCAAAGAAGGAACTAAGGTCGATCAGGAGAAATTGGACGAAATTGTGGTGGAGAAAATCGAAGAATGGAAGAAAACACAGCAACAAAGAGGTGGCAGAGGTGGCGGAGGCAGATAAGTCTCTGGATAGTGTTTTATTGATCAGAATTGAAGCAAAATGTACAGGATTAACATTCTCTTATTCATCTTATTGATGAACAGCCTCAGTGGCTTCTCTCAGCACATGGTAAAAGGAAAGTTGTTTGATAAGGAAGATAAGCCTCTAATATCTGCAACGGTAGTGCTTATGAATCCTGCTGATTCAACCATGAAATATTTTGGTATTAGTAATAAGGAGGGTGAATTTAAGGTATCCGGTATCCGTAAGGGAAATTACATCATGCAATTCTCCTTTGTGGGAACCAGAACACAGTATAAAAACGAGAGTTTCCCAAGAGCTGATGGAGAAGAACTAGGGAAAATAATTATGGAGCCGGATATGCTTGGTGAGGTAAAGGTTATTGGAGAATATATTCCCATTCGTTTTAAAAACGATACTACTGAATTTAATGCCAAAGCATTTAGTACCCGACCCGGGGCAGTTGTGGAAGAACTTCTGAAAAAGATACCCGGAATCGAAGTGGATCTTACCGGGAATATCAAGGCAATGGGTGAGGATGTAGCGAAGGTGCTGGTAGATGGGAAAGAGTTTTTTGGAAAGGACACCAAAATTGCTTCCAAAAACCTTCCGGCTGATGCTGTGGCAAAGGTCCAGGTTTTTGATAAGAAATCAGACCAGTCTGAGTTCTCAGGGATTGATGATGGGGTGCGTGACAGGACTATCAATTTGGATCTGGACGAAAAGGTTAAGATCGGTGCTTTTGGTAATGTACTTGTTGGTGGCGGACATGATTTGCTCATTAAGGAAGAAGGGGATGAAGAACAGCATTACCAAATGAGTGGAAAAGCATACCGCTTTACCAATCAGGTACAGCAGGCCCTGATGCTAATGTCGAACAATACCAATGAGTTCGGATTCTCTACAGATGAAAGCACCAAATTTGGAGATGGAATCGCAGGCTTAAACACAAACCACGCCGGAGCACTTAACCTATCTTTGTTCACAAGGTGATGGTTTTAATGGGATTAATTTTGAGAATAAACTGACTTATTTTGATCCAGAAAGGTTGAATGTTACTTCCCAGTTCCAGGATAATCAAAACGATAACATGGGAGCAAGCATCCACCCAAGAGTTATGCAGCAAATTGGGAAAGGCTGGCACTTGAGCGCTGTTTTAAATTTAGGCACCAAGCAGGCAAGCCTGGATCGGGAACTGGGTTATTTGCTTAGTGATACAAAAAATCCTGTGGCGTCGCTTAGCCCTGAATTCGATCATTTTGAAAAGAATATGAGCCCGGAGTTGTCCCTGCAGTGGACAAATCCAAAACACCGCTTGAATTTTCAAATCAAAGGAACCTGGAATCAGATTGATAAAACTCTTTGGGCTAACTCTTTGGGTAAGTCTACTTTCTTTAATCCGCTGGGTGCTATTTCCTGGGAGTTCGAACCCCGTGACAACAGAAGGATTAAACTTAATTACATGAGTTCCAACACACTACCATCGCTTACCCAACTCCTGCCTGTCTCCAATACGCTTAATCCATTGTCTGTTTACATAGGGAATCCAGATCTTGAACCTTCACTTATTCATAGAATTTCTAGTGAACTCAGTATTTTCGATGAGTATTCATTTACGGCATTGTTTCTCAAGCTCAGTGGAATATATACTCAAAATGCCTTGAGTACCTCAAGAACAATTAGCGAAACGCTGGAGCAAACGATCACCCCGATTAATGTTTCTGAAGGATCCAGTATTAATGGTAACCTCGATTTTTCTACTCCTATTAAACGCTTCGGATTAAAAATTCAGCTCAAGGCCGGTCCTAATTGGTCAAAGAGCAGCAATATCATTAATGGCCAGGTCAACGATGTAAACTCCCTCTCAAATACCTTTAGATTTGGTA
Source organism: Bacteroidota bacterium (assembly GCA_030592205.1). Classification (GTDB taxonomy): domain Bacteria; phylum Bacteroidota; class Bacteroidia; order Bacteroidales; family UBA12481; genus JAUVKA01. The sequence goes on from JAUVKA010000061.1 coordinate 10,235, forward strand.
TAGAAAATCGTTTTAAAGAGAGGATAGATGCCAGATTCGGAGCTACACTTTCTCTCACTAATACTAAGTACTCCATCCAGGAAGAGTACGATAACAAGTATTCTACACTAAGTTATTATGGAGACCTCCGTTATCACCTGAATGATCACTGGCATTTCTGGTTCAGGACATCCGTTAATACATACAATTCGGAAAGCTTCGATGAAACTTTAACTTTCCCATTGATGCATGCCACTATAGCTTATAACTTCCTTGAAGGAGGAAAGGCCTCCATTTTGCTTGAAGGTATTGACCTCCTGGATAAGAATAATGGTTTTACACAGGTGAGTGACATTAATTATATGGCCAAAAGTACCAGTAATACCATTGGTCGACTGGTGATGTTGACCTTTAGATATCGATTTAATCAATTAGGTGCTGGGCGTAGATGACAGCCAAGATCAGATTCGATTTACGCATTGCAGGAAATGTGGCAAGTATCTTGATAGTCACGAATGTTGTAATTGCTCTGAATGCAAGCCATCTAAAGATTAATTTGTACTAATAGAAAGGGAATAAAATGTTTTGATAAATACTGTTTTCTTTAATTGAATCAACTTTCATAAATCTCAGCATAATATTCTTCAATCGAGGAAATTTCTTCCTCGGTTAATTCGTCAAAATGTTTTTGCCTCTTTCTTTTGGAAAGCTTACCATTATTTTGATTTAAGTACTTAATCAGTAAATCCACCTTATTGTTTGGTAGGTTGATAAAAGAATTTATTGCATTGGTTATCTTGTCATACTTTTCAAGATAGTCAATTTCTTCCGGGATAATTCTGCTTATTGTTTCTTCAACACATTCATAAAGGAATTCTGTCTGAAGTGTTAAATCAAAATAACGATATAAATCGATAGTGTCATTTAGTATTCTGATATTATGACTTGGTGTTGGTTCCCATTCTATCAGGTCAATTCGTTGAGATGAATAATCTTCCAATACTTCCTGATAATCGCTTATTTTATCTAAGATTGCAGATGAAACCGGGAATATCATGTCTCTTTTTGTATATCCCATCCAGGTTAAGATATGGTGTATCAAATACCTGTGTATTCTTCCATTGCCATCGGAAAGGGGATGTATAAAGACAAAACCAAAGGCAATGGTTGCTGCGGTTAGAACCGGATCGTAGTTACTGTCCTGAAGAAGATTATTTGTATTAAGTAAACCATTCATCAAGGAGTTCAGATCTTTCGCTTTGGCAGAAATATGATCAGGAATAGGTACAAAAGTTTCGCGATCATGCTCTCCAATAAAACCTTCATCCCGCCTGATGCCCATATGTCTTAGTTTCTTAGAACCAATTACTATATGCTGTAGTCTTTCCATTTCTAATAAGGTTAAAGCTTTTTTTCCTGCCTGGCCAATTGCTTTTCCCCAATTCCTTGCCCTCATGTTTGGAGGAAATTCTCCTTCTATTGCAAATGATGCCTTAGAGTCTTTTAGCAATAGGAATGCTGCTGTTCTTCTAATAAGTTCTTTATCTCTTCCATCTAGTCCTTTGTCAATAGATTCCTGAATATTTGTTGATATATACTTTTCAAGTTTTTCAGTCCTTCTGACCATTGGGCAGTATTCCGGAGTACCTGGGAGGTTGTTTTTTACCCGGTGTCGGGTTGAGTTAATAGTTGGTCCCGGATATTGTAAATCCGGATTTACAACTTCAACATAGGTGCCCGTCTTTAAATCTGGAATATCAATTTTTCTTTCCAAGAACCATTCATAAAGAAACCAAATCCTCCTGGAATATTGACCAGTTGGTTCATTCAGAATAGCTTTTTTGATAGTTTCTTCCCCTATAAGTAGAAATATTGTTTTTAGAATTAATAAATCAGTGCCTTCATACTTTAATGCAAAATAGATATGACTTATAAAGTCATCGTTAGGTTTGTGTCTTTTGGTGAATACTTGCCATTGTTGTGTATTGTACCTCTGATGTTTCTCTGTGATTATGGATAGCTGTTTGGGTAGAGGCAAAATTTTGCCCGTGTGTTGTTCAATTTCCTGTAGTAGTAAAGCATAACCTGCCAACATTCCTTCTTCTGGCAGAGGGCGCCCATGAAAAATGGTTACTTTTTGTGAAAAATGATTATTCATGCTCTTGAAATATGAAATATAGTTACAAAGATAACGTGAAAAACAATTACTTTATATGAAAAGTATTTATTTATTTATTTATTACATGAATAATGATTACAAAACAAGGGGTGATTGATATTTCCCTGCAGTATGTTCTGCAACGAGCCGGGATCACTTTCCAATATTCTGAAACCATAACGGCCATGAGCTATTTATCTCGTGTGGTTGAAGTCGATGGGCGAACTTTCTCATACAGAAAAGCCA
>JAUVKA010000401.1 GCA_030592205.1 Bacteroidota bacterium
CTGTTCGATTATTCAACAAAGGTCTATCAGAAGGGAACTTTCTCAGGCTGGGATTGGCATTATGATATTCTAAGTCTGGCAAGTATGACTTGCAAAGATCAAAAAGAAGCAAAACATATTCTTACTCTCACTCAGGAAGCATCCAAATCAGGTTATGGTAAGGATGTGACAGAGCGTTATCATTTTAATATCCTAAGTAGGTTTTATGGATCTGATGAAGCACTGGACTTTTTTAAGCAACACCCTGAAAATGATCAGATAAGAGAGGTTTTAATCAAAAATAACCTTAATGCCGATAATCTTGAGGAAGTAAAGAAGCTGGCACTTGAAGGGATAAGCATTGCTGGTAAAAGGGGATCCGGGGCGGTTAACACATGGGAGGGATATCTATTGAAGATTGCTTTAAAAGAATCAGATCATAATAATGTGATCAGTCTTGCCAGGAAATTGTATCTGCACCAATACAACAATAAGGAAGAACATTATAAAATTCTTAAGAATATTGTTCCAATTGAAAAGTGGGATCGATTTGTTGACGGTCTTATTGAGGAGATGCGAGAAGAGGGCCAATATAATTTTCATTACCTGGCCAGTCTTTTGATAAATGAAGAAAGGTTGGATCAGCTCATGTCCAACTTAGAGGAATATCCATATGTGTCAATCATTGAGGATGTTGAGCCTCATTTACGCGAGAAATTTTCAGAGCGCCTGGCAAAGCTTTATTCTTATGCAATTATGGACGACCTGGAGCACCATGTTGGCCGAAAGCATTATCAGAATGCATGCAGATACATAAGACGAATAAATAAATTAGGGGAATTCGATATTGCCGAGGACTTAATTCAGAATCTCAGGGCTCTATATCCTATGAGAAGGGCTCTGATGGAAGAGCTGGATAGGGTATAGATGTAGGCCCCTGATTAAAATCGGGATTTCCACTTCGCTCCAACTTGAGGCAAAAGGTCTCAGGCTTGAGTATAAGTATAAGGTTTTCGTAAGAAGTATTTAATATCAAGATTTTAAATGTCATTTAGTTCAAAACTGAGCCGGTAATCAATTACAGCTCGTGAATCCTTATTATCTATCCAGGCTTTTTCAAGGTGACTGATTTGGATGATTTCCTGTGTGCTTGTGTGAGCAAATTTTTTAGCAATGGATTCGAGCATTTCCAACTCATTTTTCGAAAATATTGCTGGATTAAAGGTCCTTCCGGCATCTGGACTGAATCGTTCTCCTATGCCACCATCCTTAAAGATCGTAAATTCAACATTAATGGTGTTTTTGCCTATCAAGTATTCATAAATACTGTTGAATTTTACAGGTACAGGACCCATAGACAAAGCTATGTAGGGAGTTCCACTGATTGAAAATGCAGTTTTTTTGAAGAAGGAAAAATCGGAATAAAACAGAAGTTTATTTAATTTGGTTTTCCATGGCTGTAACTTCTCAGCAAAAAATACAATCATTTCGGAAAGTTTATTAAGATCAGGGACTCTGAAGCCAGTATTTGAAGAAGCTCCTCCATCTCCCCAAAAGTACTGGGTTATGTTCTTTTCTGGTCTGTTTTTCTTTCCCTGATTGACTAGAAGGTCAATGCGTTTAAATATTTTTTCCTTTGTTTTTTGGTCTGACTCCGTGCTTAATTCAACAATCCTTTTGAATTCTTTTGGATCTTCAGCTATTTGAATCAATCTGGCATTTGATTGGCTAGGTATTTCGCCTGCCTCATATTGTCTGTAACTATTAACACCTAATCCCAGGATGATTGACATTTTTGTTGCCGGCAGGCCAAACTGTTCCCGAATTTGTGAAATCTTTTCGGGCGTTGGAATTATGTATTTTGCACGATATTGATTAACTGTCTGGTTAAAGTTTAATTCAGCAAATATCTCATCCTCAAATTTTTCACCAGTGTCTTCACACAGATAAGTATGAAAAAGAACAGAGAACTCTTCCCTTCGAAATTTCATCTTTCTCCATTCTTTATGAACGCTCATTTCTTTACCAGTTATAGGGCTTTTCATGGTATTAGTTTTTAAAAGGATAATCAAGGGGATGATCTGCAACATGGAATGATATACATACTGCCTTTGAATTTACATTACCCATGCTGATCTTAATGTATGCTTCAAATGCATTGATTGTTTTGCCGATAATCCACATTGGCTGGATCCCTCACATTTCTTCATTAATTGGACCTTGTGAATATTCTTCAGGTTTTAAATTTTTTACTATTTCAATTCTTTTTACCGGGGTAACATTTAAGTCAAGCAGGGCTTGGGCATTCTTTCCTCTTTCATCCAAAAACAGAATTCCAAAGATTTCAATTTTGACTTTAAGCTCCCTTAAAAAAACATCAACCTGATTTCTGGATATCATAGTTTCGATACAAATATATGAATTTAATGCAGATCAACGAAATAGTTGATAAAAAATATAAATAATTAAATATTAAAACTAAAAGGTTGAAAAATTAATTTGATTGTTTGTCTTTTGTATTGCCATAAAATAAGTCCTTTATAAATATTAGATGCAGATTTGCAACTGAATTGGAAAAACTGAGGAATATTTATGTTGATAGCGAAAGGGAGGATTACGAAGTATGATGAGTTGCAGGGGCGCAGTGTTTAATCAAATAATTCTTTTATTGTTTTTATTGGGAGGAACATTTTACCGCGATCTGGGAGTTTTATAAACCCAAAGGCAGCGTAGAATTTTTCTGCATCAGGGTCGATGGGATCAACTATTACCGCAAATGATGCGATTCGTTGCGATGTATCATAGCAACGTTTCAAAGCATCCACCAATAATAATTTACTTAATCCTTTTCCCTGGAACCGGGAATCTAAAGCAAGCCTGCCCAATAATGTGGCCGGGATTGAAGTGTAGGATTCAGGGAGTCGTTTTCTTACACTTTCCGGTATTGTTTCAAGAGATATACTGGTATTTGACAGGGTGTAATAGCCTTTTATCAGCGCGGGATCTTCATCGGCCACTACAAAACAAGCTGATAATTTTCTTCTTATATCCTGACCAGCTTGTTTACGTATGTAGTTGTCAAGTATTTCCTTCCCGCAAGAAAACTCTTTCTTCCTGTGGATGGAATCAAGCTTTTGAGTGATATAATTCATTCAGACAAACTGGCTTTGTAGTCAACTGCTGCTTGTGTCAGTTTTTCATTTGGCCTGGTTGGATTAAGTATAGCGTTAAAGAATATTTCACTATCTCTTAAAGATGAGATGATTCTATCATGCTCATTGATAATTTCCTTTGCCTTATTTTGTGCCGTTGACATTACAAAATCTGTAAGACTGCGATATCCTCCGAGTTGTGCTGCTCTTTCCATTATTTCTTTCAGCTCTTTGCTGATTCTCGCATCGAAGCGTGAATTTTCTTTACTATGCATCTGGCTATCCATGAATTAATTCTTTAGCAAAAGTACGGAAAACAGCCGTACAAAAATATTTAATTGCATAATCAAGATTATGAACACCATGGTGGGTTTACTCATTAGGTGGAAGAAAACAATTGCTTTTTTAATATTATTCTTGAGGGATCCAATCTTTACTGGATAGC
>JAUVKA010000078.1 GCA_030592205.1 Bacteroidota bacterium
AGGGTTCGCAAACTTTCCCAGGTCTGCTCTTTATCCCATGGACATTTTTCCCTAAGCTCTTCCATAATATCCAAGAGGCGGGTAAAAGCCTGGATTGTCTCCTGATTATTTTGTCTGGTCATAAAATTTGATTTTAATGGTTGAGCCTGGTTCCAGCGACAGCAATTCTCCAACCTGGCCCTGAACAATAGCGATTTCAAGAAATCCAACAGAATTAAACAATGCAATTAATTCCCCCGGCTCCTCATCCCGATAGCTAAGACTTAATTGATCAATTTTATAATGATTGCTTTTAACAAGAATTTCAAAGCTCCGATCCAACTGAATACTATCAAACAGGGATCGTGAAATATTACTAATGGCATTTTTATAGGAATCAATATAAATCACTCTACCCGTAATAGCTCCTCCCTGAATAACAGGTTGCCAGGGCGACTGCCTAATCGGGCTTGATTCAATCCCCTCAAACTCCTCGTCTGAACTGTCGATCAGCCATTTGATAATATTTGGAAAGAGGGCCATTTCAGGAAAAGAAGGTGAAAAACCATTCTTATCCCGGGTATCCGTATTTTTCAATTCAATTCTGGCAAAGACATCCGGAGTTATGTTCAGGCAAAATTCGGGATCTTCATCAAAAAGCAATCCCAGAACCGGATCGTTCCAGGATAAGATATATTGTCCATGATATTTACATACTACCGGATTAACATCCCCTGAATAACCCTGGTTAACTAAAAAAACGTGGATAGTCCCTTCCGGAAACTCTGTAAGAGCATGGCGGAGGACAAAGGCACCCTGCAGACTATGAAAAGGCTGTATATCATGACTAATATCAACCAGAATCGCTTCGGGGATCATTCTTACGATCCTGCCTTTAAGCATTCCTGCATAATAATCCTGCTTATTCCAATCGCTTGTCAGGGTAATTACTGCCATCTCCGGGTTAGACCATTAGAAAATTCGCGAATATCTGTATTTTTGTATGTACAGAAACAAGTTCTTTGCGTTATTGCAGGGCCAAAATTAACCATTCTAGTTCACTTTATGATTGAAAAGATTTTATATTTAAAAGGTATTGATCCCCTTGCTTTCTACGGGCCAAATAATATCCACATTGAAACTATCAAGCACAATTTCTCCAAAATTAAAATTATAGCAAGGGGCGACCAGATTAAAGCTATTGGCAATCCCAAGGAAATTGAACTGTTTGAGGAAAAGCTTATAAAGATCTTCGCACACCTGAACAAGTTCAATAGTATGGATATGAATACCCTTGAAGGCTTGCTGGCAAATTCGCTGCCAAGCGGATCAAGTAAGAAAGAATTTGAAAATGATATATTGATATTTGGTAATAGCGGCAAGCCAATCCGATCAAGGACACCACATCAGCACGTAATGGTGGAAAAATATAAAAGCCATGATCTTTTGGTCGCTACCGGACCTGCTGGATCAGGGAAAACGTATATCGCTGTCTCACTAGCCGTTAGAGCCTTACGAAACAAAGAAGTTCGTCGTATTATCCTCAGTCGGCCTGCGGTGGAATCCGGGGAACAACTAGGCTTTCTTCCAGGTGATCTAAAGGAAAAGCTGGATCCATATCTGCAGCCTCTGTATGATGCCCTTCTCGATATGATGCCAGCGAGAAAACTAACTGAATATATGGAGGACAATACTATACAGATTGCCCCTCTGGCCTTCATGAGAGGCCGCACTCTTGAAAATTCCTTCGTGATTCTTGATGAGGCACAAAATGCAACAATCAACCAGTTGAAAATGTTCCTTACCCGAATGGGATCAAACTCCAAGTTCATAGTTACCGGCGATATTACTCAAATTGATTTACATCCAACATCAAAATCCGGACTGGTTCATGCTCATAAATTGCTGAGAGATTTATCCGGAATTGCGATTATCGATTTCGATAAAAATGATATAATCCGACATAAACTGGTTGAACGAATAGTAAATGCCTACGAGCAAGATAATAATCGGAATTCTGACTTGGAAAACTCAAAAAAATGATACTATAAATATCCCTCAGCAATAAAAAACTAAGCTATGGCGAACCGAACATATAATCATAATAAAATAATATTTAAACGGATGAAAAAACATATCGTATTATTCCTGGGTCTGATTTTTTCTTTAACAATAGTTTTAACTTTTTGTAAATGTGATTGCGATGAAAATGAGCCCCCGGCACTAAAGATTAAAATAGGTGCACTCCTATCAATCACCGGAGCAGGATCTTCCACCGGCGAAAGTACGCAATCGGCCTTACAGGAAGGAATGCGGGATATTAATAAATATCTTGCAGAAATTGGCTCGGAAATGGAAGTGGAGCTACTTATTAAAGATACCCAAACGGATACGCTTGTTGCTCTGGAAAGATTGATTGAACTGCATCAGGATGGGGTCAGTTTCGTTATCGGCCCATATAGCAGTGCTTCGGTGAAAGCTGTCAAAGCTTATGCTGACGATAATGATATTTTGATAGTAAGTCCCTCAAGTGTAGGTACTTCACTAGCAATTGCTGGAGATAATATTTTCAGATTGGTGCCAAATGATCATAACCAGGCGAAGGCTATTAATGCAATGCTTCTTGACGATGGTATTGAGTTTGTTATTCCGGTTGTTCGTAATGATTTATGGGGCAATGAACTATTTCAGGCTGCTTCACTTCAGTTCAGCCAGCACGGGGGGCTGTATGATAATCCAATTAAATATGAGCCTGCAATTGATAACTTTTCTCAGGTAATAGAGCAATTATCAGAAGTAGTTAATGAAGTACAACTTGATAAAAATCGCATAGCTATACATTTAATCTCATTTGGGGAAGGTACAGAAATCCTTGATTTAGCATCTTCGGAAAACATTTTTCACCAGGTGAACTGGTATGGAAGTTCGGCCTTTGCTGAAAATGCCAGTTTGCCTATGAACCAGGCAGCTGCGGCCTTTGCAGCTTCCCAGGCTTTCTCTTGTCCTGTTTTTGGCTATGATGAAACAGCAAAAGATAAGTGGCAACCTTTAGTTGACCGAATTCAAGCCGATATAGGCCGAAAGCCAGAAATGTATGCTCTTGTTACTTATGATGCATTGTGGCTAGCCATATCAACCTACCTGGCAATTGATAATAACACAGATTTTAATGAGCTTAAACAAGCCTTTATTTATGAAGCAGATAATTATTTTGGAGTAACGGGATGGATAACACTAAATGATGCCGGCGACAGAGCCTATTCAACATATGATTTTTGGGGAATTAAACATTCCTTGAATAAATACGAATGGCAGGTTGTGGCTACATTTAGTAACATTACAGGACAACTGACCCGTTACTAATATTTGCTTTTGTGTACAGTTGGCAATCTCAAAATTCTTAACTTCGTTTTTTTTACTTTAAACCACTAGTAAATGGCCCAGGCAATAATTCAAACTCAATTTAACCTTCCAGGTTTGAAAGACCTGTACAAAGGAAAAGTACGGGATGTATACAATATTAATGATGAGTATTTAGTGATGGTTGTTACCGACCGTATTTCTGCTTTCGATGTGGTCCTCCCCAAGGGAATCCCTTATAAAGGACAAGTTCTGAATCAGATAGCATCAAGATTTCTGGATGCTACTTCCGATATTGTTCCTAACTGGAAAATCAGTACACCCGATCCAATGGTTACCATAGGACATAAAGTTGAACCTTATGAGGTGGAAATGGTTATCAGGGGATATCTTACCGGCCATGCCTGGAGAGAGTACAGATCAGGAAAAAGATCCATCTGTGGGATTCCTCTCCCCGAAGGAATGAAGGAAAACCAAAGATTCGATCAGCCTATTATCACCCCTACTACCAAAGCTCATGAAGGTCATGATGAAGACATATCAAGAGATGAAATCATCAGACAGGGCTTAGTATCCGAGAAAGAATATGTGCAACTCGAGAATTATACCCGAAAACTTTTCCAGAGAGGTACCGAGATAGCCAAAAAAAAGGGATTGATCCTGGTGGATACTAAATATGAGTTCGGCGTAAAAAATGATACAATCTATCTGATTGACGAAATCCACACCCCGGATTCCAGTCGCTATTTCTATCTTGATGCTTATCAGAATAATTTTGATAATGGAATCAAACAGAAGCATTTATCTAAGGAATTTGTTCGTCAATGGCTGATCGATAATGGGTTCCAAGGTCTGGAAGGCCAGTCTCTTCCCGATATGCCAGAGTCAACAATTAACAATGTTTCAGAGCGATACATTGAGTTATTTGAAAGCATTACCGGAGAAAAATTTGAGCCTACCGAAGCAGAGGATGTTGAAGCAAGGATAGAAAACAATATCAAACATTTTTTGAAGAAGGCCGACTGATGAGCCTCAAGGCTAGCTTGAAAAAATTATCATTCTGGGCAGGTCCGGATACGGGCCTGCTCGTTTTGTTTCTTCTTGAACTAGACCCTGAACGTCCTGAAACAACAGCAACCATGGCTGTAGCTATCTGGATGGCCATCTGGTGGATCTCTGAGGCGGTTCCTCTTGCCATAACGGCCCTGCTTCCGGTGGCTCTGTTTCCTATGCTTGGAATCATGGATGGCACGATGGTTTCAGCAACATATTTCAACCATGTAATATTTCTTTTTATTGGAGGCTTCCTTGTAGCTCTGGCCATGCAAAAATGGGATCTTCACAAGAGGATCGCCCTTCGAATCCTGATGTTTACCGGAACCAGGCCTGCCCGAATTCTCTTAGGCTTCATGCTTGCCACAGCATTTTTGTCAATGTGGATTTCCAATACGGCCACCACCATGATGATGGTTCCCATCCTGATTTCAGTCATTTCCAAGTTGGAGGAACAAACTCAAAAGAACACCAACACCAGTAATTCTTATTCTACAGGCTTATTACTTGGAGTTGCCTACAGCGCATCTATCGGAGGAATGATGACCCTGGTAGGAACCCCACCCAACCTGTCATTTACGCGGATATTCCAGATCATGTTTCCGGAGGCTCCGGAAATAAGTTTTGCTGATTGGATGATCTTTGCCATGCCGGCCGGAATAATTCTTTTTCTTTTCGCCTGGCTGTTTCTTTACATGCGATTTGCTAAAGGCACTGTCCAGCAACTAGATAAAGATCACCTAAAGAAGCAATACCAGGCTCTTGGGCAACCCGGATACGAAGAAAAAATTATCTTTTTAGTTTTTATCAGCCTTGCGGTTCTTTGGATTAGCCGGGCAGATATTCAACTTGGATCTTTACGAATCCCCGGATGGCAAAACCTTTTCAGATTTCCGGAATACCTAAATGATGGAACAGTTGCTATTGCCTTGTCGATCATTTTATTTGCCATTCCATCAAAAAACAAAAAAGGGACTCGTTTGCTCGACTGGAAAACTGCCACTCGTTTGCCCTGGGGTATCGTACTCCTGTTTGGTGGTGGTTTTGCTCTGGCATCAGGCTTCAAAGAATCGGGCTTATCCACATGGTTTGGTGAACAGCTCAGCTTTGTAACTTTCTTGCATCCGGTACTTATGATTGCCCTGGTGGCCCTAATGATGACTTTCTTAACAGAGCTCACTTCCAATACCGCTACAACAGAGATGATTCTGCCGGTTCTGGCCGGTTTATCCCTTGCTACTCAAATTCATCCCCTGCTATTCATGCTGCCAGCTACTATGTCGGCTTCCATGGCATTTATGCTTCCGGTAGCAACCCCGCCAAATGCTATCATTTTTGGAACAAACAAATTACGGATTGCCGATATGGTAAAAACAGGATTAATTATGAATCTGATGGGCACCTTTATAATCACTTTGTCTGTTTATTTTATCGCGCGTTGGGCCTTCGGGATCGATTTGAATATCTTTCCTGAGTGGGCTATGAGCAATTAGCAAAAATCTCATTTTATAAACAAAAACGGATTTTCCCTTCAGAATAACTAAGTGAAAAATTACTTGTTCTCTGCTATAAAATCAAGGATGATTTAAATCATTTATACTACTTTTGAATGCTTTATTTTTATTCACTTAACCGCTGGTTCTTAAAGCTGATAAAATTATGCGTGTTCAAAGAATTGCCCAACTGGAAGCAAGTGATAATCTGATAGTTGAGGGTATTGACCTTGGACTTCTATCAACATTGATTGAGAAGTACAAGCATAAAAAAGGCAATATCATCCCCTTACTTCAGGGAACTCAGGATCTGTATGGATTCATTCCAGAAGATGCCTTCCGGCTGATCTCAGCTGAGACTGGGATTAGTACAAGCGATATGTATGGCGTTGCCACTTTTTATTCCCAGTTTCGACTTAGTCCAGTAGGAAAACATATTATTAAAATATGTCATGGTACAGCATGTCATGTTCAAGATGCAAGCACGATCTCTGAATCACTGGAAGAAGCACTTGGCATCAAGGATGGCGAAACGACTGCTGATAATCTCTTCACCCTGGAATCTGTTGCCTGTCTGGGCTGTTGTTCCCTGGCACCTGTCATGATGATTGGAGGTGAAACTTACGGAAAACTCACTAGTAAATCAGCAGTTAAAGTAATTAAAGAAATTAAAATCAGGGAAAGTCAGGAGTAATACAGGAACACCTTGATTTAAAGTATCTTCCACATGGAAAAAACAAAAGTAATAGTTGGCTTAGGAAGCTGCGGGATAGCAGCCGGGGGAAATAAGGTTTACGACAAAATCAGAGACCTGAAAAAAGCCGAAGGGCTCGACTTTATCCTGGACAAAACTTCCTGCATAGGCATGTGCTACCGGGAACCACTGGTTGAGATCATCGATGAATCAGGAGCTTATTTGTATGGAGAAATCGACGAAAAAAGAGCGGTTGAGATTATCACCCAACACATTCAAAATCAAAACCCGGTAAAAGAACTGATTGTTAAATCCGACTATTTTGTTACTCCCGACAGTGAATTCTTTGAAGGACAGGTAAAAATTGCTCTTCGGGATTGTGGTTTCATTAACCCTGAGCGAATAGAAGAATATGAATCCCGGGATGGCTACCAGGCACTAAGAATGATTAAAGAGAAAAACCTCGCCGCTGAAAGTATTATCCAGATGGTTCTTGACTCTGGTTTACGCGGCAGGGGAGGTGGAGGCTTTTCTACCGGCATGAAATGGCTATTTGCATCACGGAATCAGTCTGCCGAGAAATATGTGATTTGCAATGCCGATGAAGGTGATCCGGGTGCTTTTATGGATCGCTCACTTTTGGAAGGAGACCCCCATGCCGTTATCGAGGGGATGATCATTGCAGCCTATGCTATTGGGGCCAACGGTGGAATCATCTATTGCAGAGCTGAATATCCTCTCGCCATTCATCGCTTGAATATTGCCCTCGATCAAGCTCGTGACAAGAAGTATCTGGGGAAAAATATATTGGGCATTGATGGTTTCAATCTTGATATTTATGTCAAGGAAGGAGCTGGTGCTTTTGTTTGTGGTGAAGAAACAGCTCTAATGGCCTCTGTTGAAGGAAAGCGGGGAATGCCGGCTAAGCGACCTCCATTTCCGGCTGAATCAGGCTTATGGGGCAAGCCCACCAATATAAATAACGTTGAGACTTTAGCCAATATTCCCTGGATCATTTTCAATGGACCGGAATCCTACGCCCAATATGGAACTGAGAAAAGCAAGGGTACCAAAGTATTCGCTCTCACAGGAAAGATCAATCATGGTGGCCTGGTAGAAGTACCTATGGGTATTACCATACGCGACGTGGTTTATAAACTCGGAGGAGGCATCCAGGATAATAAAAGGTTTAAAGCTGTTCAGCTGGGAGGTCCTTCAGGGGGCTGTATTCCCGAACACCTTATTGATACTCCGATTGATTATGACTCCGTGAATGCCACCGGAGCCATTATGGGATCTGGAGGGATGGTAGTGATGGATGAATCCACCTGCATGGTTGATATGGCCAGGTTCTTCCTGGATTTCACGCAAAAAGAATCCTGTGGGAAATGCACATTTTGCCGGATCGGAACCAAACGTATGCTGGAAATACTAAGCCGCATTTGCGAAGGAAATGGCAAAGAGGGGGATATTGAAAAACTTGAAGAATTAGCATATCAGATCAAGGATAGCTCTCTCTGTGGTCTGGGCCAAACTGCCCCTAATCCGGTGCTAACAACAATCCGGTACTTTAGAAATGAATACGAAGCCCATATCCATGATAAGAAATGCCCGGCAAAAAGCTGTAAGCCATTGCTGACTTATACGGTTATCGAAGAAAACTGTACCGGTTGTACTGTTTGTGCGAAAAACTGTCCTGTTAACGCTATCATCGGGAGCAGGAAAGAACTGCATTTCATTGAACAGGATAAGTGCACTAAATGTGGTATCTGTTTCACCAAGTGCAAATTTGAAGCTATCCTGGTTTCCTGATAACCGACTTATTTTATTCAAACCTGCAATTTATGAACGACCTGAACATAATAATAAACCGCAAAAGTTATCGCGGCAAAAAGGGAGAAACCATTCTGGCTTGCGCGGAGCATGCAGGAATTAAGATTCCCACACTCTGCAATGATCCAAGGCTCGAGCCATACTCATCCTGTTATGTATGTGTGGTAGAAATTGAAAACAGGAAAGGTCTTCATCCCGCTTGCTCAACAAGGATCTCCGAAGGCATGGTTATCCATACCGATAATGAAAAGGTGAGAAAAGCAAGGAAGAATGCCCTGGATTTACTGATTAGTAATCATTATGCCGATTGTGTGGCTCCCTGCAAACTAACCTGTCCGGCCGGCGTGGACGTACAAGGGTATATCTCCCTGATTGACAAGGGAATGAATAATGAAGCAGTGGCATTGATCAAGGAAGTTAATCCATTACCTGGTATCTGTGGACGTGTTTGTGTCAGGCCGTGTGAAGTTGCCTGTCGAAGGACTTTGCTGGATGAAGGTACCGGTGTAGGTATTGACTACCTTAAAAGATATTCCTCTGATGTAGACCTAGCAAGCGTGTCGAAATATGTTCCACAACTAGAACCTTCAAGCGGCAAAAAAGTTGCGGTAATTGGTGCAGGCCCCGGTGGATTATCTGTAGCCTGGTTTTTGCAATTAAAAGGACACCAGGTGGATATTTATGAGGCCAGTCCCCTCCCAGGAGGTATGCTGCGGTATGGAATCCCACCCTACCGCCTACCTAATGAATTGCTCGATGCTGAAGTTAAAAATATCACTGATCTGGGCTGTACCATATATTATAACAGAAAACTTGGTGTAGATCTTAGCTATAAAGAATTAAAGGAGAAATATCAGGCTACAGTTTTAACCATAGGATCGCAAAAGGGAACCGGAGTAGGATGTCCTGGAGATGATGCCGGGAATGTTCTAAGTGGAATTGACTTCCTTCGAAATCTGGAGATGACCGGGCAAAAACCTGATTTTTCTGGTAAAACTGTTGCTGTTATTGGTGGGGGAAATACAGCCATGGACTGCTGTCGGACTTCAATGCGCCTTGGAGCAGCTAAGGTATATGTTGTTTATCGGCGAACTGAGAAAGAAATGCCGGCTAACCCCATAGAGATCGTTGAATCCAAAGAAGAAGGTATTGAATACCTGTTTCTTAACAATCCATCTAAAATAAACAAGAGCCAGAATGGCGACATCAAATCCATGTCATTGATAAAAATGGAATTGGGAGAACCTGATTCTTCAGGTCGCCGTCGCCCTATTCCGGTGGTAGGATCAGAATACGATATTGATATTGATATTTTGCTAGCCGCTATTGGTCAGAAAACTCAAGTTTGCTTCATCGATGATATTAATTTCAATACCGATGTTGGAGAGTTGGAAATAAACCGCTGGGGAGATATTCATGCCAACCCGGAGACATTGCAAACCGGGGTAGAAAATGTTTTCGCTGCCGGTGATGGTGTAACCGGACCAGCCACATTGATTGAGGCTATTGCACAAGCTAATGTTGCTTCCAGAAGCTGTCATCAGTACCTGTCAGGGGAACCCATTGCCCCGGCAGCAAAAGAATTTCTTTCCAAAAAAGATAATTTCCGGAAGCAGGAATCATCGGATTATCAAAATCATTTTGCCAGGCAGCTAAGAATGGAAATGCCACTGATTCCACCTGACAGCCGACAAAATTTCAAAGAAGTTGAATTGGGATACACCAAAGAAATGGCACTTGAAGAAACTTCCAGGTGTATGGAATGCGGTTGCTCGGAATATTATACATGTGATTTAAAGATGCTATGCGATGAATACGGAGCCGATCAGGAAAAATATGCCGGCGACTATCAAAGCTTTTCAGTGAACTTTAATCATCCATATATTGAGATCGATTCTAACAAATGTATTCTTTGTTCACGGTGTATCAGGGTATGTAACGACATAGTTGGTGCCAATGCACTTGGATTGGTAAACCGGGGATTTGACACATTCGTTTCACCTGGTATGGGCGATAATCTCAGTGACACCTCCTGTGAGTCATGCGGATTATGTATTTCCGCCTGCCCCACTGGAGCCATCACTGAAAATAAACCTTTTAAACCAGGTCCGGTAAAGCTGGAGTCGAAAATCGGTATTTGCAACTTCTGCTCAATAGGCTGTACGCTGTCCTATGAGGAACACAAAGGATTTACCTGGAAAGTATCAGGAAGCCCCGGGAGAGTTAACCCCACCGCAAACCTATGTAAATACGGGAAGTTTGCTTATTCATATCTAAATGATAATACCCGGATTACTAAGCCTCTGCTAAAAAAGGATAATGAATACCTTGAGATCTCCTTTGAAGAGGCGTTTGATCTTATAAAGAAAAAGATCAGTAATGTTTTACCGGATCAAAATGCTTTTTTTGCCGGCGCTCGCTTATGTAACGAAGAATTGTACCTAATTCAGAGATTTGCTCGTGGAGCAGTCAAAACAAACAACGTCACCAGCTTTCACTATCTGGGACGCGGAGATGCCTATAGAACCAGCTCAGATCACAATACCCCTCTGGATCAACTGGACCAGGCATCACGAATATACTTGCTTGGTACGGAGATTCATGACGAAAATGCAGTTGCCGGATTCATGGTGAATCAGGCCAGACATGATCAGTCTATCCCTGTAAGCTATATAAGCCTGAATAAATCCTCCAGGCTGAAGAATAAATCCGACCAGGTGCTGCACCTGGAATCATATTATGCCTTTATAAAAGCAATTATCTATTATCTGTTATCCGGTAAGAAGGAAAACGCACTATTCATCAAAGACAATTGTGAGGAATTTCAGATTTATAAAGAGAAAGTTCTGGAAGAAAACTATGCACAATGGATAGAAGATTCC
>JAUVKA010000010.1 GCA_030592205.1 Bacteroidota bacterium
AGGTCCCAAGGGTTGGGCTGTTCGCCCATTAAAGTGGCACGCGAGCTGGGTTCAGAACGTCGTGAGACAGTTCGGTCCCTATCTGTTGTGGGCGTTGGAAATTTGAGAGGACCTGACACTAGTACGAGAGGACCGTGTTGGACAAACCTCTAGTGTACCTGTTGTGGCGCCAGCTGCATCGCAGGGTAGCTACGTTTGGAAGAGATAAGTGCTGAAAGCATCTAAGCACGAAGCTCACCTCAAGATGAGATTTCCTTTAAGGGTCGTTATAGACGATGACGTTGATAGGCTGTAGGTGTAAAGGCAGTAATGCCAAAGCCAAGCAGTACTAATTACCCGTAAGCTTTCTACACAAAGTTTTAAAATATTTTACTTCATGTTTTTCTTCTGATATGTCAATCGTATTATTCTGGATAATATACCGGAAATGACCTTAAGGTGGTTATTGCGGTGGGGTTCCACCTCTTCCCATACCGAACAGAGAAGTTAAGCCCACCAGCGCTGATGGTACTGCAGTTTTTGTGGGAGAGTAGGTCGCCGCCGACTTTTTATTAAGCCTTGGTTCTATGAACCGGGGCTTTTTTTTATCTTTATATCTGATGAAAGGTCTTGCTATTATCTGGATTTATGCCCTCGTCTTGACTTGTGCCCACCCGGCTCTTAGTCAGGATATTAAGCCAGACATAGTGAAGTTGTCGGCTTCTCTTCAAACAGGATTAACTGAAATCACCTCAATGGATACCTTAATTACAGGTGCCCAGGTTTTTCATCCTCAATATAAAAACTTCCCTGGCTGGTCTGAACTCGGAAATATGGGCCTGCCGGCTCTCCCAAATCGATATACAGGCTTGGGCTCAACTAATACTCCATCCTTTCTCAACTCATATCTGTATTATCTGGAAGATCCAGATAAAATACATGTTTATAATACGAAAACACCTTTTTCCAGAATTCATTACAATTCCGGTGGCACTGGAGATAAAAATGGACAGAACCTTGGCTTCATGTATACCAGGAATTTTGGAAGGGAGATTAATATGGCAGGTCAATTCGATTTTATATCGTCAGGCGGGGATTATATGAATCAAGCCTCAGTTGAATCTACTATCGCCCTCAGTCTTGCCATTGAAAAATCGCGCTATAAGCACTACATAAGCCTGGAAAGGATTCAGTTTAAGTTACAGGAGAATGGTGGAGTAATTGATGATAATGATGTAATTGGTAATGATTATTCCAGATTGATAAGTGTAAACTTGGAAAAAGCAACTTCAAAAACTGGTATTATCCGCTTGAGAGGATGGCAGTATTTAGATATTCTAGCTCCACAACCAGCAGATTCGACCGATTCCACATCAGTGGTGAAAAACCCAGGTCCGATGAGGCCTTTATTGATACACCGTTATAATTTCAATTCTGCCAGGCGTATCTATTCGGATGGGCAGGGAGCTAATCCTTTTTATTCTGAAATATTTATTGATTCAATAGCAACAATGGATTCTTTGCAGCATTATTCATTTGTTAATGACATCAATGCAAGGTTTCATGGTTTATTGCCCGATTCTTCCAATTGGATGCTTGAGGCAGGAATTCATCATGAACTTTTCCATTTATATTCATATGAGAATTCTAATTGGAAGCAAAGTCTTGGTATCGGTGGAATATCTGAGTTGAAATGGAAAAATCTTAATTTTCAGGCCAAAGGGATATTCAATTTTGCCGGTTATGGAGCGGGTGACTATCAAATGACCCTGAAAACTGGATTAGTTCATTCCGGAATATCAAAAGGGCCTGTTGTTAAGATAAGTTCAAAATCTGTATCATCAGATTTGTTTGTGAATAATTTCATGAGCAATCATTTTCAGTGGACAAATGATTTTTCACGGCAGAAAGAGCATGGGCTTGGTGTGTCTTGGATCCTATCTAATTGGAAGTTGGCTCTTGAGCTTAATTCTTATCTGATATCTAATTGGATATACTTTGATGCCTTAGCAAAGCCGGCCCAAAAGGAAAGTACTGCTTTTCTTACTTCTGCCGGTATTAGTAAAACATTCAAGGCTGGTCCTTTTCGTTCCAAAAACTCTGTTTTTCTCAACTATACTAATGCTGACGAAATCCCTCTCCCCAGCCTTGTCGCTTCTACATCAACATTCATGCATCACGATATCCACTTTAAGAAAACTCATGGCTTGCTCCAGGTTGAGTATGGATTGGATGTCCGCTATACCTCCGCTTACAAGGGGTATGCTTATATGCCGGCCACCGGGGTTTTTCACCTCCAAAATGAACGAGTTTTAGGGAATTATCCTTTCATAGATATATTTCTAATTATGCAAGTTAAGCGAACCCGTTTTTTTGTTAAATGGGATCATATCAATTCTGGATTTATGGGCGACAACATTTTTCCAGTATTACACTACCCCGTTAAGCAACGTTATCTGAAGTTTGGATTCTCATGGCACTTTTATGACTGAGCGATTGATTGAAAAATTAGTTACAAAGATCAATGGAGTATTGCCTGGTAAAAAAGCCCAGGAAATTATGGCTCCCAATATTCGCTATGTTGGTGATAAATACCCTGATCGTTCCAATTCAACGCCAAGCGGAGTACTTATTTTACTGTATCCCAACAATGGAGAATGGTATACTGTTTTTATTGAAAGGACTACATTTGGCCCACATGGAGGGCAGATCAGTCTGCCAGGTGGTAAAAAGGAGGATTATGATTCTGATATTACAGTTACAGCTCTGAGGGAGGCAGAGGAAGAAATTGGAATAAATCAGACAAAAATTCATGTGATAGGAGAGCTTACAACACTGTATGTCCCGCACAGTAATTTCAGCATAACACCAGTTGTGGGGTTCCAAAATGAAATTCCTGTACTAAAGCAAAATGACCTTGAAGTGCAGTCTATTATCAACATCAGCTTTAAGGAATTATTCGATATAAAAAACAAGGGAATCAAGACATTTAACAGAGGAAGTAATATCATTCAGGCGCCCTGTTATAATGCTCATGGTCATGTGGTATGGGGGGCAACAGCCATGATAATGAGTGAGTTTGAGGTACTGATGGATTCCTCGTCCGGAATTTCGGTTTGAATCTTATTTTCGAAATTTTTTGATGAATTCTTCTACCTCCGGTACACCTCCCTGGTAAACCAAATATCCATTATAAGGCTCCCTTAATGTGATTTCATCAATAACAGGAGAGAGCATTATCTTTTTTACTTTTTCCAGGTCATTTGTTTGACCTAAAGCCCAACCAAGTTTTATGAATGCAGCCTCAGGAAGCATATTTTCCAATGGGATTACACCCATAGCCAATAGTTCCCTTCCGGTTTCATAGACAAACATATGTACGTAACCCCAAAGAGTTTGCACTGTCATGTATATAGCAACTCCTTTTTCTTTGGCTCGCTCTATGGCAGGATAAAGTTCTTTGTTTACATGTCCTAAGCCTGTTCCGATAATGATAATACCCTTATATCCAAGGTCAACTAATGAATCAATGGTGTCGGAGTGCATATGAGGATAAAAGTAGATCATACTCACCCGATCTTCAAAGAAAGGATATATTTCTACATTCCGGTCCTTTCTTCTATGGTTGAAGTTGTTCTTCAGGGCTTTAACCTCGCCTACTCTTACAGTGGCTAAGGGGGTATCTCCTAAGGTCCTGAAAGCCGATCGGTATGAAGAGTGCATTTTTCTTACCCGGGTACCCCGGTGAAGAAAGCCATATTCGTCAGAAGTTGGACCAAACATACATACGCAAACTTCGGCGATATCTCCATGGCCGGCAGCGTAGCAGGCATGCATCAGGTTAAGGGCAGCATCAGATGAAGGCCTGTCGCTTGACCTTTGTGAACCGACCAGGATTATGGGTACAGGCGAATTTTGAACCATGAATGAAAGGGCTGTGGCTGTATGGTGAAGAGTATCGGTACCATGACCAATGACAATTCCATCCACTCCTTTCTCAATCTCTTTTCCGATGGCTATAGCCAGTTGCTTGTACTGATCAGGGCCCATATTTTCGCTAAAAACAGCAAATACTTTTTCAGTGTCAAGGTTGCAGATATCTGCCAGCTCCGGAACTGCTCCGTACAATTCGCCAGGGGAAAACGCTGGTATTACCGCACCTGTTCGATAATCGAGACGGCTGGCTATGGTCCCGCCAGTTCCAATAAGCTTAACATTGGGGAGGTGCTCGGTAAAAGGAAATTCCTGTTCTGGTATTTTGTAATTGGCTTTTAAATAACCTATCTCTTTTATGGTTTTTATGGTATTTGTGGCTACGCCAATATTATATCCAGTAGCAATCTTGATAACAATATGTTTGTCATCATCATTTTCTGCCCTTGGCAACACGGTGCCTTTGAAAAGACCTCGACTAGTGTCAATTTCTGCAATCCCCCACACTCTGACGTTGAATTTCTTCAGTATTTTGAGTGCCTCGCCTTTGTATCCCTGGAAAAAGTCTTTGTTCATGATCAATCAGGATAATTATCGTCTTTTGAGTGGTTATAGGCATTAATCTCCTTCTCCACCAGATGGCTGAATTCACGAAGAGAAATATTTCCTATAGCTTGTTTTCGCAACTGACCCATCAGCCATTTCTTAGTTTTTGTTTCCTCCTCGGATCGTCGAATTTCCCTAAATTTTTCAATGAGAAAGCCAACAGGTGCAAGAAGTGCTTCGGTCTTTAATTTCCTGAAATTCAGGCTGGTTAACACAGAATTGAATTCCATGTTAGGATGATCAACCAAGATACCCAACATGCTTTTAGCTAATTCCGGGTCTAGTCGTTTCTTTTTTAAAAAGGAAAATAGACCATAGATCTTATTGTAGCTGAATTCTGGGTGAGGATCTTTTTGTCCTTCCATGTGTCGGTAATAATGACCGAGAAAGGTTCCAATGTATTTTTGAGAATATCCCAGTTCATCACAAATCCGGTCAATCAGAGGTAAGAGATTCTTTTTCAGGAGATATTTGTGTGTATCCTCCGGGATACCACAATCCTGCATTTGCTGCAATCTTTTGAAAACAGGTATGGGAAGGTTCTCACCCAGCTTGGCAATGAAATCATCCGCAAGTGGTATTGGGGCTGAATCGGTGTCGGGGTACATGCGGTCGGCTCCAGGAAGAACACGTTCGAAAATAGTTGTCCCATCTTCAAAGGATTTTCTGGTTTCTCCTGGCACTCCTTCAAAAGCCATTTTGCAACGTTCCTCAATGGTTTCCAGTGCTGTTGGAATATCTTCAGAGGGTCCCCATAGTATTATTTGTGCATCTTCATCACCGGCATCAAGTAATTTCCGAATCTCCGGGAACTCGAGATTGAGTTCCTTTTGATAAAATGATTCTGAGTACACCATATTAGGCTTTTCAAGGCAAGCGATTACCTTCAGGCGATCAGTAATTTCATCTGCAAATACCTTCCCGGGTTGAGTGAAGTGGGATAATATAGATTGAAACCCTGGCAGGTTCACCCCTATGACTTTAAAACCAGCTTTTATGGCTTCATGTATGGGGGGATATATGGTTTCTATTTTATTATCAGATAGTTCAGTTGAAGTTATTTTCCAGATCTTAATATTCTGAATCTTTTTCAGGAGCAAGTCCTTAATTGCCAGAAGGGCATATTGTCGAAACGCTTCATTGTGACTAAGTAAAGGCAGCCAGCTATTATGGGACACTCCTTTGATCTCCACACGTGTACCTCCACGGCAACTGACATTTGTATCCTCTCTCCCTGTACCAATCCCGGTTCTAACTCTACCTGTACTCCTGTTAAGAAAACGGATATATTCGGCCGCTTCTTGCAGTTCGTACGGGCTTAGCATATCCGGATAGGTTACAGTTTCAATCAGAGGTATGCCCAGACGATCGGTTTTATATATACGAGTATGTCCAATGTCCGATATTTCTCTACAGGAATCTTCTTCAATGCTGAGCTGGATAAGTCTGATTTTTTTATTTGACAACTGAATGTCTCCTTCAACACCTAAAATAGCAGTACGCTGAAATCCGGTTGGTATGCTGCCATCCAGATATTGTTTGCGGGTAATATGAACTTCACCAACGATATTAAGGTTGGACAGCAAACTAATTTCCAGAGCATATTGTAGTGCTTCCTGGTTAATCTTGAAAGGAGGAGTATCATCAATATCGTAGGTGCAGGCTGTTTTATTATTAAGCCTGTAAACAATTTCTTTCCGGGTTCTGAACTCCATCAGGGCTGTGCCGTCATATTCTCCCATTTCGCTGAGGGTTGGACGCATATGCCGAATAATTTCACCGTCGAAATCATCGTGATCTTGATATACTCCGGCGGGGCACCTGCAAAAGAGCTTTCTACTGGTTTTTAGTTGTTGATGGACTTCAAGGCCGGACATAAATCCAATTCTTTTCCAATCTTTTAGGCTCGCCTTTTTGAGAGGGACAAAACCAATGTTTTTGCGAGTTTTTTCGTAGTTTTTGTGAGGGTCAAATTGCTTATTCATGAGTTGTCGAGAAGGAAAATCGAAGTTAGTCAAATTTTATTGTTTTATCCGGGCTGATCCGGGAAATGATTCCTGATGGAATGATGAGCATGAGAATCGTAATTATAAGTGTACCGGCATTAAGCAATAACACATGAAGGAAATTAATATTTATAGGAACTGCATCCACAAAATATGAGTTTGGATCCAACGGGATTAAGCGGAAATGATCCTGGATAAAACAGATAGTAAGACCTAGAATATTTCCCCAAATCAAGCCTTTCCCGATAATATAAGCTGCCTGATATAAAAAAATTCTTCTCAAGTTCCTGTTTTTAGCTCCCAGGGCTTTAAGAGTTCCAATCATGCGGGTTCTCTCAAGGATAATAATTAACAGGCCCGAAATCATATTGAATCCTGCCACCAATACCATGAGACTGAGGATTACCCATACATTTGTGTCAGTTAATCTGAGGAAATCAAAGAATCCGGCAGATATTTCCTCAATAGTTTCTACATCCAGAGCTTGTTTTCCCTGAACCAGATTTTGATAGGTAAGATCCCGAATTTGCTCGCTAATTCCCTCCAAATCCCTATAGTCGTTTATGAATATTTCATAACCACTGATTTCGTCATCAGACCAGTTATTGATAGATTGAATTTGCCTAAGATCGCAATACACAAATAGAAGATCATTTTCTTCAAGCCCTGTATCATAAATACCCTTTACTGTAAAGGGGCGCATTTTAGGTGGTGTCTGGATGAAATATGCCCTGATTTTATCTCCAGGCTTTAGTTTTAGAAGTGAGGCGAGGGCTTGCCCAATAATTATTTCATTTTGAGCGTCAGCTGAGCTGAAGTCGGGTAATTCTCCGGCTTTCAAATGCTCTTCAAAAAAGCTCCATGAATAGGATGAGTCAATCCCTTTGAGATATATACCCTGCATCTCCATTCCGGATTTTATGATCCCTGGTTTAGTGACAAAAGGATTAAAATGACTGATTCCTTTCAGTTGTCTCAGTTCTGGCAGAAAATCCTGTATTCTGCTAATAGGCTGTGTTTCAAATGAAGAGCTCTGGTCTAGATTTAATATTTGAATGTGGGACGAAAATCCAACCAACTTATCAGTTATTTCCTGCTTAAACCCGGTTAGTGTGCCTACTGATATAATCATTACAGACAAACCCAAGGCGATAGCAATAATCGCGGTACCGATTAATGTATTTCCCTTTCTTTTTTTGGCTGTTCGTCGGGAAATTATTCTCTTTGCAATGAAAAACTCGAAGTTCAAATTTTCGGATTGTAATTAGGTTAGTAAAAGTAACAAAGATGGTAGAAAAACGAAGTATGAGAAATTTGATTATTTCAACGCTGGTTTTTATTGGATTAATTCTGAGATTGGGGCTTCTTGCTCAGGGAGGATTGAAAACACCTGATAATATTATTTGTGGTGCTGAACGAACAGATGTTTATGTGGAGCACCTTAAAGGCAGGCAAGTTGGTATAGTGGCCAACCCCAGTTCAATGATAGGTGATACTCATCTTATAGACACTCTTTTATCCATGGGAGTTTTTGTAAAGGTGATTTTTTGTCCCGAGCATGGATTTAGGGGGCAGGGTGATGCGGGAGAATTGATTAAAGATCACAAAGATCCCATCACAGGAATCAGTGTGATCTCTGTATATGGGAAGAAGAAGAAGCCTGATCCGAAAGATTTACTGGGAGTGGATATTATTATTTTTGATCTGCAGGATGTGGGAGCTCGTTTCTATACATATATTTCAACTTTGCATTATATCATGGAGGCAGCTGCCGAACAGGACAAGGAGGTACTTATTCTGGATCGCCCGAATCCAAATGGATTTTATGTTGCCGGGCCCATTAGAGAGGAAGGTTTAAAATCCTTTGTAGGTATGCATCCTATTCCTGTTGTCCATGGCATGACTATTGGAGAATATGCTAAGATGATAAATGGGGAAGGGTGGCTGACTGGATCCATACGATGCAAACTAAATGTGATTGCGTGCGAGAATTATGATCATCTTTGTAAATACCGGCTGCTGGTTAAGCCTTCACCCAATCTACCCAATCAGAAATCTATCATTCTCTATCCTTCACTTTGCTTTTTTGAAGGAACTATTGTTAGTATCGGCAGGGGAACAGCCTTGCCTTTTCAGATATTTGGCCATCCTGAAATAAGCGGCGATTTTCAATTCAGACCAGTTTCGACTCCTGGTGCCAGCCTGCACCCAAAACTTGAAGGAAAATTATGTAAGGGAGTGGATTTAAGGGAATATGGTGTTGCCCGGGTAATGAATGAAAATGAAATTATCCTTGAATGGATCATCCAGGCTTTTCAAGAACTTGGAAGCTCAGCTGATTTTTTCACTGCATATTTTGATACACTTGCAGGTACTTCAACTGTTAGGGAACAGATCATTAAAGGCTGGTCGGCCGATGATATCAGAGCCTTTTGGGGGAAAGGTATTGCAGATTTCAAGAATATACGGAAACAATATCTTCTATATCCGGATTTTGAATAAAAAGGGCTAGTCTAATTTACGACCAGGATAGACTTCCAGTGCTCTTTCAAGACAATCTATGGCTTTGATCAGATCATCCTTTTTTAATACGTAAGCAATACGGACTTCATTCGTACCCAAACCCGGTGTGGCGTAAAATCCAGCAGCAGGTGCAACCATTACCGTTTGATTTTCGTATTCAAAATCTGTTAGAATCCACTGAGCAAATTTTTCTGCATCATCCACTGGTAATTTAACCGTGGTATAAAAGGCTCCTTTTGGCTTTGGGCAGAATACACCTTCAATTTTATTCAGCCCATCAACCAGGTAATTTCGGCGTTCACGGTACTCTTTGTTAACTTCCTCAAAATAGTTGGCTGGAGTATCTAAAGCTGCTTCTCCAACAATCTGGCCCAATCCCGGTGGACTGAGGCGAGCCTGAGCAAACTTAAGTGCTGTGCTTATTATTTCTTTATTCTTTGTAACGATTGCTCCCACTCTTACCCCACAGGCACTGAATCGCTTGGATACTGAATCAAACATAACAGTATTCTGATCAATACCCTCCAGTTCGAGAACAGAGGTATGGCTATTCCCATCGTAACAAAACTCACGGTATACCTCATCCGACATTAGAAATAAATCATGCTTTTTTACAATATTTCTTAATTGCTTTAGCTCTTCATCACTGTACAAGTATCCGGTAGGGTTATTTGGATTACATATGATTATAGCTTTTGTTTTTGAACTAATAAGTTCTTCAAATTTATGAATTGGCGGTAAGGCAAAATCATCTTCAATCCTGCTGGTTACAGGGATGATATCAACTCCGGCTGCAACAGCAAAACCACTGTAATTGGCATAAAAGGGCTCGGGAATGATTACCTCATCACCTGGTTCCAAACAGGACATCAATGTGAATAGGATGGCTTCTGAACCACCGGTTGTAATAATGATATCAGAATAATCAATGCCCAATCCAATTTTTTGATAAGTGGAAGCTAGCTTTCTGCGATATGATTCATAACCGGCCGAGTGGGAATACTCAAGAACGGTTTTATCAAGATTTCGTATTGCATTGAGAGCAATATCAGGGGTTTTTATATCAGGTTGGCCAATATTCAGGTGATACACTTTTCTTCCCTTACTTCTCGCTTCTTCTGCATATGGAACAAGTTTCCGGATGGGTGATGCAGGCATGGCCTTTCCCCTGTCAGATAATTTTGGCATAACTATATGCTATTTCTTTATGGTTTTTTTTGCATTATTTTTTTTAATATAGGCTTGTTTTTTTGCCTGCTTGTATTTGGACGTATTGTCTCCTGACTGGACCGATTGTTCTGATTCATCGCTTAAAGCAACTTCTTGCTTAGCTCCCGAGACTGTATTATTACCAACATTTTTCTTCACACCTGTTCCATTCAGAAGTTTATTCGGGTTATTGGAAGATTTAAGGTCGGAGGGCCTGGCGTTAACCTTTCCGCGAATTGAGAGTTTTACCGGGCTGTTTTCTGCTGTGGAAAAAACCTGTACTGTTTTATTGAAGGAGCCAGAGAGTTTAGTATTGTATTTAACTACAATACTTCCGGTTTTTCCAGACTGAATAGGTTCTTTTGGCCATGAGGGGATTGTACAACCACAGGAAGATTTCACATTGGTGACAACAATAGGCTTCTCTGCATTGTTCGTAAAACTGAATCTGTAAGTTCCATCCGCTCCGTAAACCACTGACCCATAATCGTGCGACAAACTTTCAAAAGCCATTTCTGCATTAGATTTTACTTTTCTTTCCTGTTGTGCAAATACAACAACAGAAGACATTAATATCAGACTGAAAATAAATACTATACGTTTCATAATTCCTTTGGTTATTAACAACTCTATAAACTTTTTGCAAAGTTACATTTTATCCGAATAAATAAAGAAAATGATTTGGATAATTAGTCGCTTGCAATTCAGTATCAGAATACAAACGCAATGAACGTGAAAATGGTGTGCCAGCAGGAAGATTTATTGAAAAGTAGAAGGGGAATTTTGTTACTTTTACCAAAATTTTGTCAGATCAGAAACTCTAGATCAAATAATTGAAAATGAGCAAATTGGATATAACAACAAAATACGATCCTTCCCTTACTGAGGATAAGTGGTATGCATACTGGATGGAGCAGGGATTTTTCAGTTCGAATCCTGACGAACGTGAGCCTTATACTATTGTTATTCCCCCCCCGAATGTCACTGGTGTTTTACACATGGGGCATATGCTGAATAACACCATCCAGGATGTTCTGGTCAGGAGGGCCAGAATGCAGGGTAAAAACGCTTGCTGGCTACCTGGGACAGATCATGCCTCTATTGCTACGGAAGCGAGGGTAGTAGCTAAGCTCCGGGAAGAGGGGATAAAGAAATCTGATTTGAGCAGAAAAAAATTTCTTGAACATTGCTGGGATTGGACGCATAAACATGGGGGTATTATTCTTGAGCAACTTAAAAAACTTGGTGCTTCTTGTGATTGGGACAGGACTAAGTTTACCATGGATGATGATCTTTCAGAAAGTGTGATACAAGTTTTTATTGATCTATATGAAAAGGGTCATATCTATCGTGGAGTCAGAATGGTAAATTGGGATCCCCAGGCCAGGACGGCAATTTCTGACGAGGAAGTTATCCACAAAGAGTTAAATTCAAAACTGTATTATGTTCGGTACCCAATTGAAGAGGCGGAAAACGAGTGGATAACAATTGCAACAACACGCCCGGAAACTATTCTTGGCGATACTGCTGTGTGTGTAAACCCATCCGATCCAAGATATGCCAACCTGGTGGGTAAGAGAGTTGTAGTTCCAATGGTTAACAGATCTGTTCCCATTATTGCAGATGAATATGTGGATATGGAGTTTGGAACAGGTTGTTTGAAAATAACTCCAGCACATGACATTAATGATTATGAGATTGGACAAAAGTATGGCCTGGAAACTATCGATATTTTCTGTGAAGATGGTACCATTAGTGAAGTTGCCGGGCTTTTTGTTGGAGAAGATAGATTTCGTGCCCGTGAGTTGGCAAATGAAAAACTCAAAGAACTGGGGAACCTTGTCAAGGTTGAGGATTATTTGAATAAGGTAGGTTACTCAGAGAGGACCAATGCGGTTATTGAACCAAGATTATCCTTGCAATGGTTTCTTCGAATGAAAGATCTTGCTGATCCGGCTCTCAAAGCTATTATGGATGATGATGTTTTGCTTTATCCTCCAAAGTTCAAGAGCACCTATCGGCATTGGATGGAAAATGTAAAAGACTGGTGTATTTCCAGACAACTCTGGTGGGGGCATCGGATCCCAGTCTGGTATCTGCAGGATGGGAAGTATGTAATTGCCAGAGATGAGGATGAAGCACTGGAAAAAGCTAAAGTTGTATCAGGAAATCCGGATTTATATCTCAGTGATCTCAAACAGGATGAAGACGTACTTGATACCTGGTTCTCTTCCTGGTTGTGGCCAATTTCAGTTTTCGATGGCATTAGAAATCCAGAGAATCCGGATATTAAGTATTACTATCCCACCAATGATCTTGTTACAGCACCTGAAATTTTGTTTTTCTGGGTTGCCAGGATGATTATTGCTGGCTATGAGTATCTTGATGAGAAGCCATTTCATAATGTTTACTTAACTGGCATAGTTCGTGACAGCGAGCGAAGGAAGATGTCGAAATCTCTTGGGAATTCACCAGACCCACTTGAATTGATTAGTAAATATGGTGCTGATGGAGTTAGGGTAGGGATGCTTTTGTGTTCACCTGCAGGAAATGATTTACTTTTTGATGAATCACTCATCGAGCAGGGAAGAAATTTTGGAAATAAAATTTGGAATACCTTCCGTTTGTTCAATGGCTGGACTGTTGATAATTCGATACCACAACCGGAAGATTGTCAGTTGGCTGTAACCTGGTTCGAAGCCCGTTTGAACCAAGCCATTGAGGTCCTGGATGATCAATATTCCAAATACCGGCTTTCGGATGCGATAATGGTAGTTTACCGCTTATTCTGGGACGAATTTTCCTCTTGGTACCTGGAAGCAATAAAACCTCATTTTGGTGAGCCGATTGACGCATTGACTTATGAAAAAACAAGAGGGTTTCTGGAGTTGTTACTCCAGTTATTACATCCATTTATGCCCTTTATTAGCGAGGAGGTCTGGCAAAAGATAAGAAGCAGAAATCCTGGGGAGTCTGTTATGATAAGTACTCTTCCTGATATCAATGGATTTGATAAGGATTTGCTTGAGCGCTTTGAAAGAATCAAGGAGGTAATTGTTTTCGTTCGCTCTATCAGGGCAGAAAAAAATATTCCTGCCAGGGATAAGTTGAGCCTTAAAGTGTTTGCCATGGAGGATGACTACCGGGGTGTTTTTAATCCGATATTAATGAAACTTGCTAATCTGGATTCAGTAGAGGTAGTTGATAATCATTCCGAAGGTGCCATAACCCAGGTAATCAGATCAGTTGAATTTGCAGTTCCATTGGAAGGGCTTGTTGACCCTGTTGAAGAGGCTGAAAAACTCAGCAAAGAATTAGAATATGCACAAGGATTTTTAGAAAGCATTAATAAAAAACTCTCCAACGAACGTTTTGTAAACCATGCTCCTGATCAGGTGGTGGAAAAAGAGCGTCAAAAACAATCTGATACTCAATCTAAGATTAAAGGTATTATGGAACAATTGAAACGACTTAAATAAATCACAGCATTTTTACATTTTTTTACATTTTTTCTGATTTTATAAGTCATTACATTTATCAATTTTATTGATTTTATTCGGAAACTATAATAATAATGGAACCTAACTTTTATAGTGCCAATATTCTGGAACAACATTTGCAGAAACCAGCTGCTGATTTTACTCGTGCTGACTTAATCCAGTTTGTTCGGGAAACAGGGATTAAAGCACTGAATTTCAGATATGTGGCGGAAGATGGAAAGTTGAAGGCCTTGAATTTTATGCTTAATGGGATTGATCATCTTGATTCTGTTCTGGCTACAGGTGAGCGGGTTGACGGATCAAGCCTCTTTTCTTATATTGGGACTGGTTCTAGCGATCTTTATGTTATACCCCGATACAAAACCGCCTTTGTTAATCCATTTTCAAAAACTCCAGCCCTGGATATTTTGTGCTCTTTTTATACCAGCGAGGGTAAGCCACTTGAGAGTGCCCCTGAGTATATTTTAAAAAAGGCCCATTCCAGATTTAAACAGCAGACCGGATTGGTGTTTAAGGCTATGGGAGAATTAGAGTATTATATTCAAGGCGAAAAAGAAGAATTGTATCCTGGAGAGGATCAAAAAGGCTATCATACTTCTTCTCCTTTTTCCAATTTCGAGTTTTTGCGACTCGAAGCAATGAAAATGATTTCTCAATGTGGAGGTAAGATCAAATATGGACATTCAGAAGTAGGTAATTTTTCGACAGATGCAGAGAATTTTGAACAACATGAGATCGAATTTCTCCCTGTTGAAGCTGAGGATGCTGTTGATCAACTTGTGGTTGCCAAATGGATACTTAGAAGTCTCGGGAATCGATATAGCGTAAACCTAAGTTTTGCTCCAAAAATTACTGCCGGGAAAGCCGGATCGGGACTTCATGTTCATATGATGCTTGAGAAAGATGGCCAGAGTATGATGTTGGAAAACAATAAGCTCACCCCTACGGCGAAAAAAATGATTGCTGGTTTGATGGATCTGGCACCGGCTCTGACAGCTTTTGGTAATACTATACCTACTTCATATTTGCGATTAGTTCCACATCAGGAAGCACCGACGAATGTGTGTTGGGGTGATCGGAACAGATCGGTGCTTGTGAGGGTTCCACTTGGTTGGACAAATGCAGACTACATGATATCTGATGCAAACCCACTAGACTCAGCTGATGACCGGTACTCTAAGGGCAAGCAGACTGTTGAGATCAGATCACCTGACGGATCAGCCGATTTATACCATCTTTTTGCAGGTTTGATTATGGCTGCCCAGCACGGCCTTGAGTTGAAGGATGGACTTGAAAGAGCGAAACAATTATATGTGGATGTGAATATTTTTCAGGAAAAAAATAAGTCGAAACTTAGGGAATTTGCACAATTACCAAATAGCTGTATGGAATCGGCCGAATATCTTGAAAACAGACGAGAGGAATTTCAGAAGGATGGAGTTTTCCCTGCTGGTACTATTGACAATTTTATAAAAACCTTGAAGGCATATAAAGATAAAGGGCTTAGCGAAAAGTTATATGGCAATACAGAGGATGTTAGAAAGCTGGTTTACAAATACTTGCATCACATGTAGGTCGGCAATGCTATGTCTGTTCCTGCTCTTTTTCAGGCTTTTTAAACCTTGCATTTTTAATGCTGGCATTTAGTTCAAAACCAATCAATATTACAAGGGAATTCGCGTATATCCACAAAAGAAAACCCATAAGTGTTCCTATAGAACCGAAAAGCTTGTTGTACTGTCCGAAGTTATTAACGTAGGCAGAAAATCCCACTGAAGTCAAAACCATAAAGAAAGATGCCAGACTGGATCCGGCAGAGATAAACCGGAATTTTTGTCTTCTGGCCGGGGCGAGGTAATATAGAAAAGAAAAGCCCAAAAAGAGCATGGCCAAAATAATCAGCCATTTTCCATTATTCAGGATTGCAATAATGAATTTATTAGTTATTATTTCTTGCATCTCCAGATAATTAAAAACTTTTCCGCTGAAAATTATCATTAATACTGCGATAGAAATAAGAACAAGGAATATCCATACAAGTAAAACAGCAACCAATTGCTGATAGATCCATTTTCGTGATTCAACATGGTGATATGAAGCATTAAAAGCAACGATCATGGCTGAAATACCATTGGTGGCAAATATCACGGCAAATAAAAATCCCATCGAAAGAAGGCCTGTTCTTTTTTGTGTAACAATTTCCTCAACAGTACCCTGAACTGTATAAAACACATTCATTGGTAAAAAATCCTTAATTGTTGTAAGTAGCACTTCCTGGAAATTCTCGATTGGGATATAAGGAATAAGTGTAAATAATACTGTAATTGCGGGAAAAACAGCCAAGAAGAAATTGTAAGCAACAGCTGATGCACGGGGATTAAGAGCGCCGTTTTTAAGTCCCCGGAAGAAAAAGGTAAAGACATCCCACATGGGGATCTTATCAAATCCCGGAAGGCTGGCGCGTCGTAGGTATATTACTACTTTCCTAACAATCCTCGGCCATCTGTTACCTTTTTTTAATACCATAATAATTAAATAGCTTTCAGACTCATATCCAGACTCAATATCTGGTGAGTCAGGGCACCAACAGATATGTAATCAACACCGGTTTCTGCATATTCCCTGATAGTTTTCAGGTTGATTCCTCCTGAAGATTCGGTTTCATACTTCTTATCTATTAGAAGAAGAGCCCTTTTGGTCTCCTCTGGAGTGAAATTGTCCAGCATAATCCGATGAATTCCGCCCACCTTCAGGATACTCTTAAGCTCATCAATGCTCCGCGCTTCAATTTCAATTTTTAGATCTTTGTGGTTCTTTTCAAGATATTCCAAAGTGCTTTGAATTGCTTTTTTTATCCCTCCGGCAAAGTCGATATGATTGTCTTTAATCATTATCATGTCAAAAAGCCCCATCCTATGATTGAAACCACCTCCAATTTTAACAGCTTCTTTTTCCAGAAATCTCAAATTGGGTGTAGTTTTTCGCGTGTCTAAGATTTTAGCAGAGGTCCCTTTGATTTGGGAAACATAAAGAGCAGTTTGAGTGGCTATACCACTCATTCTCTGCAGAATATTTAAAGCCAGTCTTTCCGTTTTCAAAATAGACCTTCGAGGTCCACAAAGAGTAAAAACAAGCTCACCATGTTTGATAATGGAACCATCTTTAATAAATACTTCGCAACTAAGCTCCTTGTCCGCAAGTTGAAACACACTTTGGACCACCTCTACTCCAGCCAAAACACCATCCTGTTTGGCTATAAGCCTGGCACAACCATTCAGATGCTCCGGAATACATGCAAGACTGGTATGATCTCCATCACCAATATCCTCAGCTAGTGCACCAAGAATGAATTCATCAAGTAAAACCTGGTCCATGTGTTTATTAAATATTTCTCAAAAGTACAAAGAAACATCAAAAAAATCCTGATTCGAGATTTGATTGAGGAACAGACATTGTTGCGAGATGTTTTTTGTAAATTTCAGAACTGGTTTAGGCTTGATATTTGTTTATCTCTTTTCATTATCATTAATATGTTCTGGAATTCCGATTCATATTTAAAGCACTTATTCAGAGCCACTCGTTTTTTTTGGTTGGCCTTCGCTCTGTTGGCGGGAGCTTTACTTGTAGAAAAGAGTGGGTCTGACAAGTCAAATCAACACGTCAATGTCCATCAAATCAGCCGTAAAGTGGACAGAATTCAAAGCATGATGAAGGAAGATATGGAATTCATTGAAGGCTTATTGAAGGAAGCGGATTTTGAATTCCTCATGCAGGAATATGACACATATATTGAGGAATTAACCAGGCGGGATGATTATTCTATTTATATTTTTGAAAAGGATTCCCTGGTATTTTGGTCTGATAATGCAATGCCGGTTTTAAGTAGTTTCGACTCCAATAGATTCCGGAATGGATTATTTTTAATGTCGAACTCATGGGGAATTTGCCAACTCATTTCTCTTCATGATTATGACCTGGTTGGGATTGTACCCCTTCAAAGAAATTATCCCTACGAGAATGATTTTTTGTCAAATGACTTTATAATGGGCTCAGGCCTGGCGTCCAAATTTCAGGTTATGGATTCTCTGGATTCAGCTGCAATAGCTATTCAGGATAATCAGGGAAAGGATTTATTTTACTTAGAACCTGCTCTGGATGAAAGTGTTATGCCGACTAAGGATTTGCTTGCAATCATCTTTTATATTCTATGCATTATATCAGTACTCCTCTTGATTCAGGATTTGTTTGTTTTTGGGACGAAAAATTGGAAAACGAATTGGTGGCTTGTTGGATTGGCAGCAGACCTTATTTTATTAAGGTGGTTAATGATAAAGTTTGAATGGCCGGGGGTGCTTTATGAAACTTCTCTTTTTGCTCCATTTGAGAATGGAACATTTTTTTTCAATTCTCAAGGAGATCTGATTCTTTCAGGAATTTTTATTTTCCTCTTTGCTTACCATTTTAAGCACGTTTTTTCTCTATATCCTGAAAGTATACAAAAGAAAGGGCTCGAAGTAAACCCAAGGGTTATCGATAGTTTTTCAACTCTTGGCTGGGTTTTTATCTTATTAAGTTTTTTCGGTATGACTTGGCTGTTTGAACATATCCTGAGCGAAAGGGATAGTTTGATAGAAGTGTATAAGGTGCTGACAATAAATGCATCAAGCTTGTCTGATCTGTTTTTTTTCATCTTAATCTTATTTGCTTTTACATTTATTGTCAGGTCTGTTATTTGGCAATTAGTTCCACATTATTCCCCATACAGGTTTGCTTTAATCTTTCTGGTCACAATGCTGGTAGTGTTTGTATTTAGCCGTTTATTGGGTTTTGTTCCACCAACACTTGGATTAGTGTTGTTCATGATCCTTGTGGCAATTTTTAGCTATTCCGTATATAAAGGGAAATCCAGATTTAATCATTCATCCTCTGTTCTGGTGATTATCATCGGCTCAATTTTTCTGATACACTTGTTTTACACTACAAATCAGGAAAAAAAGTTTCTGGTGCAGCGGCAGTTATTGGAAAACCTTGCAAATGAGCACGATCTTATTGCCGAAATGCTATTTACCAGTATTGATAGGGAAATTATTGAAGATAAGGATCTTGCAAGTTTGGTTCTTAATCCTGCTGTTTCCGAAAACACTATTCTGTCATATCTTAAATTCAATTACTTTGGTTTTTATTGGAACAGATATGACATCATCGCCAATATTTGTGATTCTATTAATCTTGTAACTATTACACTTGAAAACAGGGAAGAATCATGTTTGAACTTTTTTGATTCTCCTATTAACGAAGTAGGGAGGCTTCTTCCAGGGACAGGATTCTACTATCTGGATAATTTCGACGGAATTATCAATTATCGGGGGAAGTATCCTTTTTACAACCAGGACAGCAGCTATGTGAGTCACCTTTTTATTACACTTGATTCCAGACTCCTCTCACAGGAACTGGGATATCCTGATTTGCTTATTTCAGGTAGCATAAATCGCCAGGATAGCCTGATCCAGGGTTATTCATATGCTAAATATCAGGAAGGAAAACTGGTGAGTAAAGCCGGTAAATATTCTTATAGCACGAATTGTGGAAACTATCCTGAGGAAATTGACCGGATAGTGAGCTTTCCTGAGGATGGATATGAACATTTGATTTATAAATTAAATCCCTATCAAACGATAATTCTTAGTAGTCCAAAATTTCGCTTATGGGATCATCTGGTGTCATTCTCCTATGTTTTTGTACTGCTATATTTGGTTTGGTTATTTGCTTTTTCTGTTTACTATTTTCCAACTCAAATGAATCGTCCTGATCGTGGGCTGAAGCAAAAAATAGAGTTCGTTATGGTTGGAGTACTTCTGGTTTCTTTTATTCTTATAGGAGGAGGTATGAGCTATTATATTGTTGATCAGTATGATAAAACTAACAGGAATACTATTGCTGAGAAAACCCAATCGGTATTAATTGAGCTGCATCATAAATTGAATGATGAGAGATTTTTATCACCACAATGGAGTGCCGGAGATTATCCTTCATTAGAAGATCTTTTGGTAAAATTTTCCTATGTGTTTAAGTCGGATATAAACTTATTTGATCCTCAAGGAGAAATACTTGCATCATCACGACCAGAGATTTTTGACCGACAGCTGGTAGGTAGAAAAATGGATCCAACAGCATTCCATGAGTTACACGTCCATAATCAAATGGAGTTTATCCATTTTGAACGAATTGGAGAGATGAGATATTGGTCGGCCTATGTGCCATTTTATAATGGATACAACGAATTGGTAGCGTATTTAAATCTTCCGTATTTTGCCAAACAGTCAATAATCCGCCAAGAAATATCCACTTTTATCATTGCTATTCTTAATGCATATTTTCTCCTGATTTTCCTTGCTGTGGTTATGGCAGTTTTTTTAAGCAATCAGGTCACTAAACCTCTTCGGATACTGCAAGAAAAATTTACTAAGATGGAGCTTGGCGGGATTAAGCAAACAGTGGAATATCATAAAAAGGATGAGATTGGCAGCCTTGTTATAGCCTACAACAGAATGGTGGATGAATTGGAGCTTAGTGCGGATAAATTAGCGAAATCTGAGAGGGAAACAGCCTGGAGAGAGATGGCTAAGCAGATCGCCCATGAGATAAAGAACCCGCTAACTCCGATGAAATTGAGCATACAGCATCTCCAGCGAGCCTGGGACGACAAAGTTGAGGATTGGGAAGTCTATTTTGATCGTGTTAATCAAACTCTGGTAGAACAGATTGACTCCCTATCATCAATTGCTGATGAATTTGCTCAATTTGCCAGAATGCCTCAATCAAAGCTGAAAGCTGTAAATTTTGTTAAAAAGGCCCAAAAAAGTATAGATCTGTTTATGCTTTCGGAGACAGGGAAAATTGAGATATTGGAAACCATTGGAGAAGATATTCAGGTTTATATGGATGAGAAACAGTTACTCCAGGTGTTTAATAACCTGTTAAAGAATGCATTTCAATCGGTTCCTAAAGGCATTAAGCCAGAAATAAAGGTTCGCATATGGGTTGAGGGAAATAGAGTCATGCTGTCAGTTCAGGATAATGGTGGCGGAATAATGCCGGAAATAAGTGATAAGTTGTTTCAACCAAATTTCACAACAAAAACCAGTGGGATGGGTTTAGGTTTGGCTATTTCCAAAAGCATAATCGAGAGTGCAGGCGGAAAAATATGGTATCAGACAAGCCAGGATGAAGGCAGTATCTTTTTTATCAGCCTGCCGGTGTATAGTGGTTGACAGATTTTGCTGATTCCTATTCAAAAATGATCAATGAACTGGTGTCGGTATTGCTATAATTGAAACTCCGGTCAATCAGCCTGAAATAGTACTTAAATTCCGTGAATAATAGAGGATTAAGATCACTGTAACCGTATTCAATTTCTACTGTTACATTAGCAACAAGCGTCTTGTTCTGACCCTCTGGTGTTAAATTAGGAATCCTGTATTTTCTCTTGCAATCTCCATATCTATTTCTTCGGGTACCGGATAGACATCATTTTCAAACGATTTTTTACTTTTTACCATATATTCTATACTTAAAGCCTGGTTGGCAAAGCTCATATCCATAACACTTGAGGGATGCCCTTCGGCAGCAGCAAGATTTATAAGCCTGCCCTCGCCAAGAACATTTACTATTCTGCCATTTTCAAGAGTATGTTCATCCACAA
>JAUVKA010000332.1 GCA_030592205.1 Bacteroidota bacterium
AGGCCAGGAATCCATTCAATTTTACAAATGGAAGGTCAGCAACTGCCAGGTTACGGCCAATGGTAGCCAGTGCACCTTTATCTCTGTATTCAAAGTCTTTAGATTTCAGAGAAGCATTTCGCTTGATCCTTATTAAATTACTGGTAAGTGTTTTAGCCTGTTGAATGGCCACCTGGGCCACCTGAGGGTGACCATGAGGATATTTTGGTGTCTTCATCGAACTGAGATCCCCAATGGCAAAGATATCACGATAACCATTGATCCTGTTCTGCCTGTCTACCAAAATCCTTTGTTGAGGATCCATGCTGTTTTTGGAAATCCCATCAATTTGATTTGCAATTACCCCTGCAGCCCAAATCACTGTCTTCGAGGATAAAGTAGTGCCATCTGATAGTTTGAGAAACCCACCGTCATAATCAAGTACCCTGGTATCCAGTTTGACCTCAACCCCCAGGTTCTTAAGATATCTGCTTGCCCGGTTCGAGGCATTAGAGGACATGCCGGCCAGTAGAGTACCTGATCCCTGGTATAATACAATGCGCATCTTTGATATGTCAAGTTCTGGATAGTCTTTTGGGAAGATATACTTCTTCATCTCAGCCACAGCTCCGGCCAGCTCTACTCCTGTTGGGCCTCCTCCAACCAAAACAATATTAAGATATTGTGCAGCTTTTTCTGGTGTTTTTTGTAACAGCGCTATTTCGAAATTTTCAAGGATAGTGTTCCTTATCAGAATGGCATCTGCTGCGGATTTCATAGAAAGGACCGTTTGCTCAATATTTTTCAGACCATAAAAGTTAGTGCTCGCGCCCATGGCCAGTACGAGGTAATCGTATTTTAAGGCGCCTATATCGGTTTTAATCTCCTTTACCTCAGAATTTACCGCTTGCACATCGGCGATACGAAAATGGATATGTTGCTCCTTTTGAAGAATTTTTCTCAATGGAAAAGAAATGGCGCTTGGTTCAAGACCTGCCGTGGCTACCTGGTATAAAAGGGGCTGAAATTGATGGAAATTGTTCTTATCTAGTAAGACAATCTGATAATTCTTCCTCAACATGCTTCGAACAAACTTTAGTCCCGCAAATCCGCTTCCAACAACAACAATTCGCTTCTTATCAGTCTCAGGAATATTTGGAATGTACCTAAGCTTGTCTATCATATTTCTTTTTTATTCGGATCGATGTGATTCTTCTCAATTAGTTTGTTTGTCGGGAGACCCACATAATCCTGACATCCAAAGGGGATATTTAACAATTGATCCTCTTCAGCTTTGTTGTAGTATTTGACTCATACTCAGTTAGGTTGTAACTTGCCAGTAACAAACTATATTTCAAACCAAATGCCATGAAAACCTGTATTCGCATTGTCTTATTGATATTTGGCCTCCAGTTGGCTTTTGTCCAATCTTCCTCTGCACAAAAATTAATCAGAATAGATGAGAGTCTGAAGTTGAATAGCCAGCAGATGAGGGCAAAACGAAAAGGAATAAGTAGCGTTGGAAAATATGAATTCGGTAGCTACAAAGTAATTTCAGGAAAGGGGGGATGGGAGAAAACGACCCAGAAATCACCTTTATTTAGCGACAATTCCTCCATTAAATCGTCTACCAACAAGTCCTTTGTTTTCGTGAGCGATGAGGCTGATACCGCCATTGCCAATATTAGTGTGGCTGAAAATGTCGCAATCGATGGTGGCAGCTGGTTCATACGAACCTTCACACCATGGTCAGATGCAGAGGTGAAAATTGGTGAAGGTGTATATGAATGTGCTTTTTCTTTTTCTTCAGACACCGTTCTCTGGAACCTGTTGGCCATCTATCCGGTGGCAGCAGAAGTAGATGGCATCTTTCAAACGGACGATCATACCGTTTTCCGTGGTATACTCACAGATAACAATACCCTTATCGAGATCGCGGAAATCAACGTAAATGAACAAGGGGATAATTCTTTCCTTAACCCTGTTTTGGGATACGAGTTCTGGATGGGTTCAAGATCCCTGGCCGCCGTACAGGTCTTGCCTGCTAATCGATGGTATGTTTGGATCAGAGATGATTTGGATTCAGATTTGAAATTTTTGCTGGCCAGTGCTGTCACTGCCATGCTGGTCAGGATGATGTAACAATCGTTTGTATACTAATCAATTATTAATATCCATGAAGATCTTATTAGTTTCACCAGTAAGGGATCCTCACAAATTTACCAACAAGGGAATTTTAATACCACAATTGGCATTGTTTATACTTCAAGGCCTTACCCCTAAAAAGCACGAGGTTAAAATTGTTGAGGAGGAATACATGGAACTGGACTATGATGAAGAATGCGATGTTGTGGCAATTAGTTGTCTGACCTCGAATGCATACAGGGGATATCGTATTGCGGATGCATTCAGGGAAAAAGGGAAAATAGTAGTGATGGGAGGAATCCATCCTTCACTTTTACCTGATGAGGCACTTGAACATGCCGATGCTGTAGTAATTGGAGAAGCTGAGGGTGTATGGGAAAAAATACTCGATGATATTGAAAGTGATAAGCTTCAGGAGAGATATCACGAACCCAATCCTGATCTGGACCGGTATATACCCAAAGATTTTTCTACCCTATCTAAAAAGCGGATATATAACCTGGTCCCCCTGCAAACATCACGGGGATGTCCGTACGATTGCGATTTTTGCTGCGTAACGGATATTTTTGGAAAGAAAATCAAGCTTATACCGATACAACATGTAGTGAGGGATATTAAGGAATCCGGGGGCCGGAATTTTATTTTCCTTGATGATAATATTATTGGTCATAAAAAGTATGCCAGGGAGCTCTTTACTGCATTGATTCCTTTGAAGATCAGGTGGGTTGGACAATCATCAATTTCCTTCGCTAACGATATAGAAATGATGAAACTGGCCAAACAAAGTGGTTGCAAAGGATTGTTCATTGGCCTGGAAAGTGTGGTGGAAAGCAACAATCATCAATACACAAAACTAAAAAGCCTGGAAGACACCAAAAGAAGTATAAAGAAAATACTTAGAATGGGTATAATAATTCAGGCCTCGGTGATTTTTGGCTTCGATGACGATACACATGAAACATTCAGGAAAACTATAAACTTCTTAAGGAAGAATCGTATCAGTTTAGCCTCTATCAATGCTTTAACACCATATCCTGGCACTCGTGTATTTGAGAAATTTAAGGAGGCGGGGAGACTTTTACATGAAAAATGGGAATACTATGACCACCATACTGTGGTTTTCCAGCCTAAGAATATGACTCCGTTAGAATTACAAATTGGCAAGATCATTGCCAAATCCGCCTTCAGTAAAATATTCAGTATCGCTGAAAGGATCGTGGGAAATTTACAGATGCCCGTTTTATACCTTGCAGCTAACATGGGCTACCGAAAAATTGCCATAGCTGAGAATAGAATAATGCGGAAATCTGGATCCCATCAGCTGCCAGAAAACGGTAATGCTGCAGATTGGCAATAGATGCCCCTGGAGTCTCACCATGACAGGTTTTATGGATCTAAATTGGTGATGGCATGATAACAGCTGCTTATCACCCCTGTCATCTTATCAAAATCGAGGGTATCAATGGTATCCGACTCCAGGTGGTAATTAGGGTTTCTCATAAATGAAGTATCGTTGATCATCAGGGCATCGTACTCAAATTTCCAGTAATTTCTCTGATCCGATCTGGCAGCAAGCTCGTTCGAATCAGGAAAATCAATTCTTTCAACGGCGATCTCTGCACTTTCCAGCATTAAGCCATGAACCAGGGCATTGAACTCGCGGCATTTTTCAATCCCAATCACTACAATATAATTTCCTGTATCCGGGTACAATTTAGCCACTTCTTCTGAGGGAAACTTTTGGGAGCCAGGATTATCTGAGAAGTAGCCGATCATTTCGTAACAGATCATGCCGAGCACATTAACTCCTGACTCATAAAGAGACTTTGCATGAATAAAGCTCCCCATCTTTTCCGTGGTAAAGAAGGGGGCCTCTTCCAGGTTGTAGGCAACGAAATCAATGCCGTAATCCAATTCGGGCCGGTTCTCTGATATGAGCCTGGCCGTTTCCAGCAGTCCGGCCACAGCACTGGCATTATCGTCCGCTCCTTCCTGGTCACCGGCAACATCATAGTGCGCACCTATGATCAACCGCTTTTCTTTCTCTTCCCGGTAGGATGCAATGATGTTCTTATACTCATTGCCTTCTGCTTCCCATTTCTGCTCCACGGGCGTGTAGCCATGACTGGCAAACTCACCCGATATATAACTGCACGCCTTATCCAGGGAATCCAGGTTCTTGTAATTTCTGTACGGTCTGATGTTGCAAAGGAACTCCACATCTTTATATAGTCTCTCTCTTCTAGCTTTAATCATAGTACAATAATAATGATTAAATACATATTTGTCCGACCGGAATCGTACTCTCCCCTGTACGAAAACGGACGATTATCGAACACCCGTACAATTGTAACACTTTAGTTATCAGGAGAAAGCATTTGTGGTCCTTTTTTTGTGATAATTAATAAAAGTCACCAATGAAAATAGTTCACATCCCCGGGATTCTGATCCTGTCAGCACTTTTAATGGTCCTTCAGCAGCCAGGGTTTTCCCAGAATTCCATATCAGCCGATGAGTTTAATCCTTCGGACAGCAACAGGCAAGGGAAAATGATCTCCACTTACAGGGAATTCTTTAAAAAGGACCAG
Source organism: Bacteroidota bacterium (assembly GCA_030592205.1). GTDB lineage: Bacteria > Bacteroidota > Bacteroidia > Bacteroidales > UBA12481 > JAUVKA01. The sequence continues at coordinate 4,713 of JAUVKA010000332.1, forward strand.
TATGATATGGCACTGGAATCCTGGTTGACCGTATTCAATGAGTACCCTGATGCCAGCGAGAAACTTTATGTGGACGGAGTTACCATGTACCATCACTTCATCAAGGAAACACCCGAAGGTCAGGCCAGGGAAGACAAGATTGATACCCTGATGCTTAT
>JAUVKA010000342.1 GCA_030592205.1 Bacteroidota bacterium
CCTGCTTACCCAACAAAAACTTTCCCAAACCACTACTCAATGGCAACAGGGCTTTACCCTGATCGTCACGGTATAGTCCAGAATAGCTTCTACGATCCACAAACAGATCAGTTCTTTACCATGAGGAACCGCGAGATGGTGGAGGATTCGATTTTCTGGGAGGGTGAAGCAATTTGTGAAACAGCTGAAAGCCAGTGTGTAAGAACCGCCTCGTTTTTCTGGGTAGGCACTGAGTCAAATGAATATTTTCATCCTTCAATCCGGAAATATTTTGATGATGAAATACCCTTCAGAACCCGGGTTGATTCAGCAGTATCATGGCTTTACCTACCGGAAGAAATCCGTCCGCATCTCATTCTGTTTTATTTTGAAGAGCCCGATGGAGTTGGGCATAGATTTGGGCCAGATTCAGATGAGACGAAGATAGTATTAGCGCAAGTCGACAGCTTAATTGGTATAACGATGGAGAAAATTATACAGGCTGAGGCCGATCTTGATATCAAAGTAAATTTTATTGTTACATCTGATCATGGGATGGGATATATTCCTCCCGGTCAATATGTATTTCTGGAAGAGCATATTAATACTGATGATATTTTAAACTATGCAGGATCAAATCCGGTCTACCTGATCCAGCCTGTTGAAGGGAAGCAAGAAGAGTTATACTCAGGACTTTCAGCTATACCGCATTTAAAGGTTTGGAAAAAAGATCTCTTGCCGGCGCATTATCATTACGGAACACATGAGCGGATATTTGATATCATTGCTGAATCTGATCCCGGATGGGGTGTGCGTTTAAAAAGGAGCGACAGGGGGTATTCCCTTGGTACCCATGGTTATGATCCAGAGAACAAGGATATGCATGCAATTTTTTATGCCATGGGTCCGGCATTTAAATCCGGATATTCTCATGGGAGTTTTGAAAACATCTGTTTATATCCATTGATTGCCGAAATCCTGGGTTTGGATCCAGCATCAATTGACGGAGATCTGGAATTGGTTAAAGCAATGTTGTCGGATTAAAAGTTTTTCAACATATAATGTACGATCTCCTGATCTACTGAATTATCACAATATTGCTAAATTCCTGTTTACCACTTTGAATAAATAACTGATAGTTCCCTTTTGGGAAATCTGTAATACTCACTTTGTGTTTTGTTGTTAGGTCTTCAGGTATAAATTCGTTTTTCCAAACAACTCTTCCCTGCATATCTCTAATGATAATATTAACCTTTTGTAGTTTCTCAAGTTCAAGTTGAATCTCAAAGCTCCCATTGTTGGGGTTTGGAAAAACTGCAATATTTTCTTGTAATTCCTGCTCCATGATGGAAGTAGAATTAATGAAGAGTTGTATGTTGTCAATTCCTGCACCCCATGCATGTTCATTGCTGTCATCGTATAGAAAACCGAGTTGCATGCCATCCACCAGAGCGTCCTGTGGCAGGTCAATTCTAGTGTCTGTCCATATCCAGCCTGTTCCAGTAGCCGGTTCAAGCTCTGTTAGTGTAATCCATTCAGATTCTATGTCGGGGCGGTAGAGTACATAGAGGTGATCGTATTTAAGGTATCTTCTGAGAGTATAACTGAAACTCAAGCTGATAGTTTGCCTCTCATATTCAGCCAGATCGATAGTTGGAGTATACAAGTAATCCCTGACATGGGAATCAGTTCCTGCATAGGCTGAAGTTATGCCAAAAAATAAGCCATTATTACCAGTGATTTTCAGATCTGTTTCTGACCCGTAATTCCAACCATCTGGCTGGAATTTAGCGTTCCAACCCGCTGTTCCTCCTTCAAAATCCTGGTCATAGGGCAGGGATATGGGAGCTAAAATCTCAACTGTATTAGTAAAGCCCGATTCATCGCCCGACCTGTAAAGTGCTGTTACTTTATAGGTATTAGAAATCTTACGATCGGCTTTACGGTCGAGATAAGAGATAGAGCTGGTTGTGGCGATTATTTCGTTATTACGATACACATTATAGCCGGTAACAGATTGCGGAAATAGTGGAGGACTCCAGGCAAGCTCAATATCGTAGGGGCTGATGAAGGCGAGTAATAGATATGGTGGCAGAATAGTACCTTGTGCCGGTGCCAGTTCAACTTCCCACATACCCCGTCCGTAGGTGGAAGCCCGGAGGCGGGATTCATCACGACTAAAACGATCGTAATATATCTCCAGTTCACTAACTTCCACGGAGGCGGGTAATTCAAGGCCATAAAGAACCCAGTCGTCCATGCTTGCATCCTTATAAAACACACCGGCATCTGTGCCTACATATAATCCCTCGTTGGATGATCGGTCGTAAACTATATCGTTAACAGGTAATTCAGGAATACTGCCTGAGATGTTTTCCCATGTCTCAGCTTTATCGTATGATTTGAACACCTTACTGCCGATAGTCATATAAACAATATTGGCATCATAAGGGTGGCATTCAAAATCTGTTGGATTACCAGACATTGGTTTGTTGTCTGTCAGGTCAATCCACAAAGGCTTGGACAAAAGATTATCAGTTCTGAATAATTTACCATCATGGCGTGCAAAAAAGAAGAGATTTGAATCGGCTGGAGAGGTCTCTACCACCTTGCAATTTGTATTATTGGAATTACCCAGATTATCTGAGATTTTCTCCCAATGAATCGTTCCTTCTGATTTAATATTCTGACAGATCCAGATATTTTTATACCCGATTATCATAGTGTTGGCATCCCATTCAGAAATACAGTAAGGAGTGACCCAAGCCCCTTTTTCAGTTATACCATTTACATCTTCTCCGGCCAGATTACGGGAGGAGCCTCTATCATTACGTCTTGTAATGCTTCCATAATAAATTGATGTATAAGAATATTGATCTGAATAAGGATCAACCGCACACTCAAACCCATCTCCACCCCCGGTTGTTTTCCAACCATCCGGAGTATGAGTTGCAGTCCCGTTATCCTGAAACCCTGCGAGGTATTTTTCTTTATTCGTAGCACTAACTCCCAGCTTATACATTTGCCCGATACCCAAACCTACACTAATATCTGTCCAGGATTCTCCCTGGTTATCAGTATAGTAAATTCCACCGTCGTTACCCAGGTACATCCTGTTGTTCAGAGGATTGTAGTTGATAGTATGATGGTCCGCATGTACTTCATTGGTGCGGTCGCCCCACCAGTGCCCGGTACATTTCCAGGTCACTCCGGCATCATCAGAACGCCACATATTAATTCCTCCTGTATGGACAATGTTTGCATTAAAGGGATCTACATGAATAACCAGGTCGTACCAGCTTTGATTCCTGTCGTCGTCGCCCTCATAAGCTCCTCCCAGAATATTAGGTGAGTCAGACTGCATGCTGAAAGTCCGGCCCGAGTCTCTGGATATAAAACATCCTTTGAAGGTTCCTCCGATGACTAGATACACCAGATTATTGTTAGCAGGACTTACCCCGATCACTATCCGCCCTGAGGCCGTAATACCTTCCTCAGAGGTGATATGGGTCCAGCTGTCACCTCCATCATTACTGCGGTAGAAACCAACATTTGAGCTGGCATAAACCACATCAGGATTTCCCGGCTTGTACTTTATGTCCCTAAAATTTTCTGAGTCTTCGTTTGGTGATATCTTAATCCATGATTCACCGAAATCTGTTGTTCTATATATACCACCATTAGCAGCAGCCAGAACTATCTCAGGATTAGTTTCGTGGTGAGCAAACATTCCAACTGTTCTCTCCTCCATTCCCTCGTTTTTAATTTCCCAGCTTATACCACCATCCATACTGATCATTGTGCCAACCCCCCAGTCATTCCCTGCGTCGCGATCACCTGTGCCAATAAGTATTTTGTCTGAGTTTTCCGGATGAACCAGGATTGCTGATACTCCAAGTGTGGGCATAGGATCAGTATAAGATGCCCATGTTTCTCCACTATCATCACTTATCCAGAAACCTCCTGAAGGAGCACCCAGGTATATTTTTGATGTGTCAGCTGGATCAAAAGCAATTGCATTCACCCTTCCTATTCCCATATAACCCAAGGGAGTTATCCTGTTCCTTGGTCCAAGTTCCAGCCATGTTGGCTGACCTGATTTCATTCGTGAATATTCAGGATGAGCCTCAATGTATTTATTATATTCCCGTATAACTTTTCCCGGTTCTGGAAATTCACCATTCTCATTTACACGACTTTCCCAATACTCATCACATCTTTTAAAAACGCTGAAACCCTCTCCTTTCAGGGGTTCTTTTCCAGCCCACCAGGAATAAAAAGCCTTTTGGGTTTCGAAGAAGTTGATATCCCTGTTAAGCATCATATCCTGCCAGTGAGGATAACTTGAGTAGTCACTTTCTGTAAGCTGACTTGATTCTCCCTTGTTTTGAGCCATTGCGAAATATCCGCTAAGCAGTATTATTATCGCCAGGCTCGCTGTCTTCCTAAAATTCATTTTTCTGATGAGATTATATTATATGTTATAATTCTATACTTTCTGGCAACAAAATTACAAAAAAAAGACCTCTAAGACTGATTGCTTACAGCCAATAGAAGTCTGATTTTTTACACACCCACACTTCCATCACACTCAAACTCGCATCCAGTAGCCCCACCAGGACTCGAACCTGGATCTACAGTTCCGGAAACTATCATTCTATCCCTTGAACTATGGAGCCAATTTTTTGTAGCCCCACCAGGACTCGAACCTGAATCTGAAGTTTAGGAAACTTCTGTTCTATCCCTTGAACTATGAGGCCAAAATTGTGGATGCAAA
>JAUVKA010000310.1 GCA_030592205.1 Bacteroidota bacterium
AAGGGATCGGCAGACCGGCTGAATCCAATACTTATGACGGCTCTTACAGCAGCCCTTGCATTGCTGCCTTTGGTTCTAAATGGCGATAAACCCGGAAATGAAATCCAGAGTCCAATGGGAGTTGTGATATTAGGAGGTCTTATTACATCTACTGTACTTAATCTGTTTGTGATCCCAGCTATATATCAGCTTGTTGGAAAACGCATGTCAAAACCATCACAAAAAGTAAAATTAGCATGATTAAAAGAGGCATATTATTCATCATAATTCTGGGCTATGGGGTTTTCTCGTTTGCCCAGACCGATATTCAAGAAATAGTCAGGGAAATCGTTTCGAATAACCTTTCTATTCAGACTTTAGCGATAGAGAGCCAGATGAAGATCCTGGATAATAAGAGTGATTTAATTCCTGATGATCCGGAGATTGTTGGGGCATATTTGTGGGGTTCGCCATCGTTTGTTGGAAATAAAACCGCTCTGAATGCCAATCAGCGCTTCAAATTCCCCTCTTACTACGGAAAAAAGAGAAAATCTAATATTCTTGCCGGTGATCTTTATGGAAAGGAACTGGAGTTAGAAATAAATCATGTGATTTTCGAAAGTCTGGATATATTAATTGATCTTACATCTTCATCAGCAAAAAAGTCATTGCTTACTGATAGGCTTAGTCGTCTCCAACAAATATATGAGTTGGCTATTCAGAAGTTTGAAGCTGGAGAAACCAATCGTATTGAGGTAGAAAAGGCTGGTTTGTTAGTTGATACTTATCAGCAAGACTTGTTACTGATTAACTCTGAAGAGAAGATAATTCATCGTCGTCTCATTAGTCTTAATTCCGATCAAGCCTTAGCTATCCAGGAACCTGAGTATTCTGATTTCCTGGATTTGTTATATTCTGTTAGTCAGGAAAATGCTTTGTCGCACAATCCCGCAGTTGAAGTTGCCGAAATGAATACCCGGCTTGCAGAAGTCGATATTGAATTGGCAAAGACAAGTCGATTACCAGATATTCTGATGGGATATACCAGTGAGGCCATAAATGGCGAGAAGCTTGGTGGAGTGGCAATGGGATTTTCGATCCCCTTATGGGGTAAGCCTAATCAGATTAAGAAAGCAAAACTCAAAAAGGAATTATTTGACCAGCGTTTAGTATTGACCAATCAAATTCTTCAAAATGATTGGGATAATTCTGATGAAATGGCACGGCAATCGAAGGAGATTAAAGAGAATCTGGAGGAAAGTTTAAGATCATTAAAATCTCAGGAGCTCCTCGAAAAATCATGGAAATTGGGTGAAATATCCCTTCTTGATTATTTGAAGGAATTACCATTTTACTATGGGGTGGAGGATCGTGTTGTTGAAGCTGAGAAGCAATATTTTAAGGCCTTGCTCAATAGGAATAAGTATCATTTGAAAGGAATAGTTAAGGGGAAAAAATAGTTGCCAATAAATTTGTATTTTGCATTGACAAATTCTTAGCCTTTTAACAACTAAATGTCAATGCTCCGTAAGACCATCCTAATTTCTATAACACTACTTGTCAGTATGAGTTCTTTTGGGCAACTTCCCAAACTGACTTTTACCCCTCATTGGTTACCGCAGGCACAATTTGCAGGTTATTATGTGGCACAACAAAAAGGATTTTATGAGGAGGAAGGGATTGAGGTAGAAATTGTTCACCCCTCGGCTTCTGTCATGGCTACGGATCGCTTGATAAAGGAAGAATCAGATATTATTTCACTTTTCCTGATTACTGCGCTCTCGGAGAAGATCAAAGGTGTTAACCTGGTTAATATTGCCCAGTTGTCTCAAAATTCTGCACTCCTGTTTATTGCAAAAAAATCAAGCAATATTTCTGCATTAGAAGATCTTAATGGAAAAAGGATTGGTATTTGGGAGGGTGGTTTCGATGAGGTTCCCAAAGCTTTGATAAGATCTAATAATTACCAGGTTACATGGATTCCGATTCTTACATCAGTAAGCTTGTTTATGATTGACGGTATTGATGCCATGACTGTTATGTGGTACAATGAATACGATCAAATTATCAATTCGGGGATCAATGCCGATGAATTATCCACTTTTTTCTATTCCGATTATGGCTTCAACATTCCGGAAGATGGAATTTATTGTTTGAATAAAACCTATTTGCAGCGCAAAGATGACTTGCAGAAATTTGTAAAAGGAACTTTACAAGGATGGGAATATGCAAAAACACACAAAGAAGAGACTCTTGAAATTGTTTTGAATTTGATGAAGAAAGAACATATACCGACTAATCTTGCTCATCAATCGTGGATGCTCGATCGAATTTTGGAACTTTTAGAACCCGGATCAAAAAATACAGAAAAAGGAAGACTAATTGAGTCTGACTACCAAAAAACGCTTAGTATTCTTTCAGGAGAAGGTTCTTCAAACATCCTTCCTCTTTTTAATGATTTTTATAAGCCGGTTATCGAGAGAAAAATATTAAATCAGCCCCAAGAAAAATCTAAATGATTTTCAGAATAAACAAATCATTAGCCTCAAGGATTGTATTTTATGTACTCACTTTTTGTGTATTTCTCTTTCTAATTTCTCTATCCCTTTTTTATGTCTTTTCGAAAGGAACGATCGAAGAAATGACATATAAAAATGCATCAGCCATTACACAAAATACAGTTTATAAAACCGAGCAAGTATTATTAACTACAGAAAAGATATTGGGGAACTATAAATGGTTAATGGAGGGTAATCATCTGGATTGCGATTCGATAATGGCTTATACTCAGCTTATTATAAAAAGCAATCCGGAAGTTCTGGGTTGTGCCATTGCATTTGAACCCAATTATTTTCCAGAAAAAGGCCGCTATTTTTCGCCTTATACATATCGTGATGATGATTCCCTGATATCACTAAATCTTGGCAGTGCCGAATTTGAGTATTTTGTCATGGACTGGTATCAGATTCCAGCAATAATAGGAAAACCTTATTGGTCTGAACCCTATTTCGATGCTGGAGGATCTGATGCATTGGTTACTACATACTCAGTTCCCTTTTATATAACTGCAGGTGAGCATAGAAAAATGGCTGGGGTGATTACCATTGACTTATCTCTGGATTGGCTTACTGATATTGTGTCTTCTGTGCATATATTGGAAACTGGATATGCTTCAGTCGTTTCCCGTCATGGTACCTTTGTTACTCATCCCAACAAGGACCTTATCATGAACCAAACCATTTTCAGTTATGCAAAAGAATTGGAAAGCCCGAAGCTAAGAGAAATTGGTCGTGATATGCAAGCGGGAATTACAAATTTTGCTTCAATCACTTTTCTGAATACAGATTGGATTATTTCACATACTCCCATATCCTCCAGTAATTGGTCATTGGCCGTAGTTTTCCCAAAATCCGAAATGTATGCTCCCTTAAAAAGGATTGGCACTGTGCTAATTTTACTGATAATTATTGGCCTTAGCCTGCTAACCTTTATTATTGTTCAAATTGTAACAAAACAAATTGCCCCACTTCGCCATTTTGCCAATTCTGCCCTGGAAATTGCCGATGGTAATTTCAATACTGAATTACCTGAGATAAGAACCCAGGATGAAATGAAAGATCTGCATGACTCATTTGGAATCATGCAGAAAGATCTGAAAACATATATTGAAAATCTTAAAGAAACTACAGCAGCAAAAGAAAAAATTGAAAGCGAATTGCGTATAGCCAGGGAAATACAAATGAGTTTGATTCCCAAGATTTTTCCACCTTTCCCTGATATTAAGGAAATTGATCTTTATGCAATGCTTGAACCGGCAAAAGAAGTTGGTGGCGATTTGTACGATTTTTTTATGATCGATGACCAGCACCTCTGTTTTGCCATTGGTGATGTGTCAGGAAAAGGAGTTCCTGCCTCATTGTTTATGGCCGTTACCCGAACACTTCTTCGATCAGCAGCTCCTAAACAACAATCTCCCCGCGAAATAGTTAACTCATTAAATAAATCGCTGTCACAGGGTAATGAGTCGAGTATGTTTGTAACCTTTTTCATTGGAATTATTAATATTGAAACAGGGATTTTTAAATATGCAAATGCCGGGCATAACCCACCAATAATTATGTATTCAGGTGGAGGAGTTGAAATGTTTGAAATAAGTAAAAACATCCCATTAGGGTTATTCCCGGAACACGATTATGAGGAAAAGGAACGAATCTTATCAAAAACAGATTGCCTTTTCCTTTATACCGATGGCATAACTGAGGCTGAAAACTGCAAGAATGAACTTTATTCAGAGGAAAAATTAATTAATTGTCTTTCTCTTCTGGAGAAAGCTGAGCCCAAAGAATCAATTCTGGAGGTAGCGAGGGATGTAGCTGAACATGTAAAAGAAAATGAGCAATCAGATGACCTGACCATGTTAAGCATTATCTATTACGGGAAATAGTAAAATGGAAGAGAATTTTATTATTGCTAACAAGATTGATGAGATACCAGTTCTTGCCGGGAAGATTGAAGAACTCGCAACAAGCTGGGGAATACCTTTGCCAGTATGTATGAATATTAATCTGGCTTTGGAGGAAGCCATTTCAAATATTATTTTCTATGCATATACTGATAAAGAAAAACACTCCATAAATATATCTATTAGCTTATCTAATAATCAAATAGTTATCATTATTGAAGATGATGGGATTCTTTTTGATCCCACATCTTTCAAACAGCCCGACATCAATTTACCGGCTGAAGAAAGACCAATTGGAGGATTGGGGATTTTTCTAATGATAAAGACTATGGATGAGATATTATATAGCAGGAAGCATGATAACAATTATCTTACACTAAAAATTCAGATGTAGCCGTGAGCATAGCTAAGGACTTATTGAAAATGAGAAAAATACTAAATGCACTTCTGGCCTTGATTCTTGCGGCAGGAGTGTTGCTTATCTCAGATTTGAGCAACCGGAAGGTGAAATCTGAGGAGTCAATATTTATCGATAATCCTGAATTATTTGCTATTGAAGGGCAAGACTATCGTATTGGTCTTACTTATTTTGCACCGGAGGTAGTTCTCGATATTACTTTAGATGGACTTTGGTTAGGCTTGAAAGAGTTGGGTTTTGTTAAAGACAGTAATCTTACAGTAATTGCCCAGCATGCCAACGGGGAAATGGCCAACTTACAGCCTATTCATCTGAATATGGATCACCAGGATATTGACC
>JAUVKA010000382.1 GCA_030592205.1 Bacteroidota bacterium
CAGATAATTACCATTAGCCTGTGTCAGGTCAAGGCTTGAAATAATACCCTGCTGATACTTATTCTTAATGCTCTTATTAACACGTTTGGCAATCTCAACATTCTCTTTCTGAGTTTGGTAATTCTCAAATGCGCTGGTAAGGTTGAAGGTCAATTGACTATTTTGCAGTTCTAATTGATCCTTGAGTAAGGATATATTCCTGGATGTTTTATCCAACTCGATTTGGCCTGGCTCATTTTAGCACTTTTAGTTCCACCAGAATAAATGGGAATATTCATTGTTAACCCTGCAGCATGGTTCGGGCTCATATCAAATCCGGAAGTCATAATCTTTTCCTTATAGTTGTAAAACCCAATCAGGGTAGGAGCATAAGCCCATTTTTGCATATCAATCCCCTTCTCCCCGATTTGCTCCTGAACCATCATCATTTGATAGTTGATATTGTTTTGAAAATCGAGTTTATTGGATATCAAGGTTCCTTTATTAAAATTCCTTAGGATTGAGTTCATGTCCTCTTTCAATTCAATCTGAGTACCTGCTTCAATACCTAAAACCATACGGAACATATTGTAATTCAGATGTATATTTCGTTCCATGGCTTTCTTTGAATTCTCCAATTGGGATATATTTATTTTGATTTGATCAACATCAGTGCTCTCAGCAAGACCGGCTTTATACAGATTATTCGTATGCCGATACATTTCATTTAGGTTCGCTTTATTCTCATCAATCACCCTCAATAAATCTTCTGAAATAAGAATCAGGTAATAAGAGTTTATAACCTGCTCCTTAATATCCAAGGCAGTTAGAGAAAGCCCCTTTTCTCTTATATCTTTCCCCAGTTTGGCCATTTCAAGACCAACCCAGTATTGACCGCTGAAAATAAGCTGTGATACCTGGACATTAGCACTCGACTGATCAGTCATTTTGATAGTTGAGCCTCCGGAACCACCCATTCCATTCAAAATCTTGAGTACTTCGTAATCACCGGCATCAAACTTTGAATAATCAATCACAGGAGGATCAACATCTTCACTGCCAAAACTGAATTCAAATTCGTATCCAAAATTGGTCATGTAATCCATCTTCCCTTCTACCTGAGGTAAGCCAGCACCTTTAGCTTCTTTTATTTGGGCATCAGCCATCTTTACATCAGCCTGAGCATTTTTATATGTTTTATTATTTTGCAAAGCATAATCCTGGGCTTCCTTTATAGTAAATTGCTTTGATGACTCCTGGGCAAATAGTATTCCCGGGAACCAGACAAGCAGAAAAATCAATATTCTGTGTTTCATAACTATATCATTAGTTTATAAACTATCGAACTGTATTATTAAAATTATTATTGTTCAGCATATTTCTCCTTTAGTTCATCCATGTGTTTTAAAAGAAACTCCATCATTTTATTTAACTCCTGTAAGAAAATTGCATTTTTGGAGTTTTTATCAGCCTTCAAATCCACAATCCTGGTTTGCATATCCTTGAAAAAAGACATCTTCATTGTAATATCATCAATTAATGCAAAGGGGTTCATTGTTCTCATCCGGAAATATCTTTTACGATCTCCCGGAATGGTAAAATATTCAATATTCTCCCTTATTTCAAGGTTTTTAAGAGCAACACTCGCTGAACTTTTACTGATTCCCAGCTCGTCAACAATCTCCTCAAAGGAATATTGCTCCTTATCCATGACCATAAGTAAGCCAAGGATTCTACCGGCTATTGGCTGAAACCCTTGCTTGTCGAAATGCATTCCGACTTCTTCAATAAGCATTCTTTGTTTTTGTATTCTATCTTCAGTTTTCATAATAGAAAAAGTACTTTGTTAAAGGATATAAAAGTAATTCAGTTTTATTAGTTCGCAAACCACCGAACCTGATATTTATTAAAAAGTCGGTAAACGCCACCTTTCTATCGGTAAAAGTGTTGGCAGGTCAGATGAGTGACGGGAAACAAATGACGAATGACGCCCTTCGGCTCCGCAGGGACCTATTGACGAATGACGAATGACAAATGACGAATGAAGGGGGACATTACTCAAGATTTACAAGCCACAACTCACGAATAACTGATTAACTGATTAAGGAATCACCGTTTTTTTTATCTACCTTTGCACGCTTTTTTATATTCTTCTAATATTTTATAATCAAATGATTACAGTTTCAAATCTTAGGATCCAGTTTGGGAGCAGAGTGTTGTTCCAGGAAGTGAATATGAATTTTACTTCAGGGAATTGCTATGGAGTAATAGGAGCCAACGGGGCTGGTAAATCAACCCTCCTGAAAGCTATCTCCGGGGATCTCGATACTACTACAGGTCATATTAAGTTGGGTCCTGGTGAAAGACTTTCTGTTTTAAGCCAGGATCACTTTGCTTTTGATGAATTCACGGTACTTAATACAGTTATGAAAGGTCATGCGCTTTTATGGAATATCATGCAGGAAAAAGATGCCTTATATGCCAAGGCTGATTTTTCTGATGCAGATGGTATAAGGGCAGCCGAACTTGAAGAACAATTTGCTGAAATGGATGGCTGGAATTCTGAAAACAATGCAGCAACTCTGCTAAGTGATCTGGGAATCAAGGAGGAATTTCATAATACTTTGATGAGGGATATGAGCGGGAGACAGAAAGTCAGGATTTTACTTGCTCAGGCTTTATTCGGAAATCCCGATAATCTGCTATTGGATGAGCCAACTAACGATCTCGACCTTGAAACTGTTACCTGGTTGGAGAATTATCTGGCCAATTATGAAAATACCGTTTTGGTGGTATCGCACGACAGGCACTTCCTTGATGCGATAAGTACTCATACTGTTGATATCGATTTTGGAAAAGTTCAAATGTTTGCCGGTAACTATAGTTTTTGGTACCAAAGCAGTCAGCTGGCATTAAGACAGCAGTCGATTCAAAACAAAAAAGCTGAAGAAAAAAAGAAAGAGCTTCAGGCGTTCATCAGGCGCTTCAGTGCCAATGTGGCCAAATCAAAACAGACTACCAGCCGAAAAAAAATGATTGAAAAACTGAATATTGAAGACATTCAGCCTTCCACAAGGAAGTACCCGGGAATTGTTTTCAAACCGGCCAGAGAAGCAGGCAATAAAATTTTGGAGGTTAGCGGTTTAAGAGCTAGTATTGATGAGAAAATCATATTCAAGAATGTAGAATTCACAGTAGATAAGGGAGATAAAATTATTTTCTTATCAAAAGATCCCAGGGCAATGACCATTCTGTTTGAAATCCTTAATGGCAAGCAGAAAGCCGACTACGGCTCTTTTCAATGGGGACAAACCATCACAACAGCTTACTTGCCTCTCGATAATTCAGAATTCTTTACCGGACCGGAAAACCTGCACGAATGGTTTTGTCAGTTTACAAGCGACACAACAGAAGTATTTGTTCGTGGGTATTTAGGTAAAATGCTATTCTCCGGCGATGAAATCTATAAAAAGGTTGCCGTTTTATCTGGTGGTGAAAAGATGCGTTGCATGATTTCCAGGATGATGCTTTCCGATGCCAATGCACTGATTCTTGATACACCTGCCAACCACCTTGATCTTGAATCGATCCAGGCTTTTAATAATACCCTTACCAGATATCCGGGCAATATATTTATGTCTTCTCACGACCATGAGTTCATCCAATCTACCTGTAACAGGATTATTGAACTTACTCCCAATGGAGTAATCGACAAGCTCATGGAGTATGATGATTATATTGTGGATGAAAAGGTTAAGACATTAAGAGAAGAAATGTATCGGTAGAGACGCATAATTGCGTCTTATATCATGACCCACATTATAGCGCATTCTAATCGTGGACCGCATAGCATAACCACATAAAATCACTAGTTTTGGTCAAACCTAATTGACCATGACATTAACTTCTTCCAGATCTGCTAACCTCAAAATGAGCTTTTGGCTATCATTTATTCTCTCCCTGGCTCTTATATTCTCAGGATGTACTAGACCTGTAAATCAAGCTGAACAATCTGAGGCTGCTTTGGGAGCAGGGGGTCGTACGAAGTGAGGCCCAATCTTGGCCTGAACTTACGTAAGCTTGCTCCCATATGGGAAGCAGTCAAA
>JAUVKA010000344.1 GCA_030592205.1 Bacteroidota bacterium
CACCGGAGGGCCAGGATTTTATCATGGATGTTGTTGAAACTCCACCATTGCGAAAGCTTATGCCCGGCAAATTCCGCTTTGTTATTGGCTTGGCTAATGATGAGATCGGCTATATTATTCCCAAAAGTGAGTGGGATTCGAAACTCCCATATATCTACGATGATGATGATTCACCATATGGAGAAGAAAACTCTGTCGGTCCGGAAACAGCTCCAATTTTATACAGAGGACTACAAAGCATTTTGAAAGAGCTGTAGATCATTAATTGAATTTTGCCTGGAAGAATAGCAAGGATGTATTTCGAGACAATTACACCTCAGGATCTGGAAGAATTAAGGAATTTACAGCCTGATGATTGGCCTGATATTATCCCTGACTTTGAGTTTTATATTGATTCACAGTATTGCTATCCGATTAAAACGACGCTTGATGATAAAATAGTCGGGACCGGGGTTTGCATCGTTTTTGGCCCGACCTGCTGGCTGTCCCATATAATTGTGGATAAGGACTACAGGAATAGAGGTCTTGGCTCCGGGATTACAGATCAACTGCTATTGATGCTACATGATCAATCTGTAAACAGTTGCTTACTTCTGGCCTCAGAAATGGGACTGCGAATATATCAGGATGCAGGCTTTAGAATTGTAACTAAATACGTCTATTTTAACAGGGAAGGACCATGGCCGGGCTGGCCGGTTTCTCAGAATATTATACCTTACAGACAAGAGTTTAAAATAAAAATTCTGAAATTGGACCAAGAGGTGTCAGGAGAAAACCGGAAGTCTCTCTTGTCAGATTATTTAGAAAACTCATCTGTGTTTTTCGAAGATAATGAGGTAAAAGGGGTGTATATCCCCGATCTTGGAGAAGGATTAATTTTCGCCAGAGATATAGAAGCCGGGATTGAATTAATGAAACATAAATACTCCATTAAGGATAAAGCCGTACTCCCAATCGATAATACTGCAGGGATTGAATTCCTTAAACAAAATGGTTTTGTTGTGGCTGATAAAAAAGGCACACGAATGATTTTTGGTAAGGAGATTGTCTGGAAACCACAAAATATCTATAGCAGAATTGGTGGTAACTTTGGATAATCATTGTTAGGATCACAGAATTCCGAATGGTACCCCTATCGAAAATTATCGGATGCTCGTTATTTAAGCGGTATTTGTATCTTCAAGAATTATGAAAAAACTTGGCCTACTTCTTTTTGCGATTCTTCTTTTCACCCACTGTGACAACCAAAAAAGACCCAATATCATTGTGATTCTGTCTGATGATATGGGCTATTCAGATATAGGGTGCTATGGAGGTGAGATAAATACTCCAAACCTGGATAAGCTGGCTTCAAACGGCCTGCGATTCACGCAATTCTATAATACAGGTCGATGTTGTCCTACACGGGCCAGTTTGCTAACAGGACTTTATTCACATCAGGCAGGGATGGGTCAGATGACATCCGATCGGGGACTGCCTGGTTATAGCGGACAGATCAATAGAGAGTGTGTGACTATTGCCGAGGCAATGAAAACGGCCGGTTACAGTACCTATATGGCCGGGAAATGGCATGTAACTCCCTACAGGCCAAATAATCAATCAAAAGACAACTGGCCTTTGCAGCGTGGGTTCGATCGGTATTACGGTACAATACATGGTGCAGGAAGCTTCTATGATCCTAACAGTTTATCAAGGGATAATGAGTTCATATCTCCTTATAATGATCCCGAATATACTCCGGAAACTTATTATTATACTGATGCCATTTCCGATCATGCCACCCGATTTATCCGGGAACATGAAACTGATAATCCTTTTTTTATGTATGTGGCATATACTGCTGCTCACTGGCCAATGCATGCCCTGGAAAATGATATTGCCAAATACGAAGGCAATTATGATGAAGGTTTTGCAGCTATCAGGAAAATCAGAGTGGCAAAAATGAAAGGGCTGGGTGTCCTGCCTGATGAATGGGAGATTAGTCCATTGGCCAGGAAAAGCTGGTCGGAGATTGAGAATAAAGCATGGGAAGCAAGGGGTATGGAAGTATATGCAGCAATGATTGATAATATGGACCAGGGTATTGGTCGTATTGTTGCCGAACTCGAGATGCAAAGAGAGCTTGACAATACTCTTATCATGTTTTTGCAGGATAATGGCGGCTGTCATGAAAACTATGGTCGGAGAGAGCGTGATCCTATTGAAGCAACAATAGGACCCAATGATTTCCAAACCAAAATGATTCCCGATGTAACCCGTGACAATATTCCTGTGATGATGGGGCAGGATGTTATGCCCGGCGGACCGGAATCATTCATAGCCTATGGCCTGGAATGGGCCAATGTGTCGAATACTCCCTTCAGGCTATTCAAAACCTATGTGCATGAAGGTGGCATTTCCACCCCTCTCATTGTCCACTGGCCTGATGGGATAAAGGTTAAAAATGAATGGCGGAAAACCCCGGGGCACCTGATTGATATTATGGCCACCTGTGTGGATTTGGGAGAAGTCGACTATCCGACAGAATATAATGGTACTGAGATTATTCCGTTGGAAGGTGCAAGTCTGATGCCAGTTTTCAAAAATGATCTCTTAGACGACAGAATGCTATTCTTTGAGCATTTGCGTAATCGTGCTGTTCGTGATAATCAATGGAAACTTGTGGCTAAAGGGCTAAAAGGTCCCTGGGAATTGTATGATGTGAAAGCTGATCGTACAGAAATGAATAACCTGATTGATGAAAATCCGGAGAAAGCCAATGAGCTTATTGATGCCTGGGAAGCATGGGCTATCAGAGCCAGAGTGAAGCCATTTCCAGAATCGCAGAAGAAATAATATATCGTGAGATATAAAGTTATTGTTGTTTGGACACCATTCAGTCTATATGAACATGCCCTTGAAAGTGATTATTATACGCAAGATCTTTGCAAACCTAAAACAATGCTTTACATTTGAATAAAATTATTATTATGTATGACATATAATCAAGAATTTGATTCAAGTGAATAGACAAACTGTCATCCTTACATTTCTTATTGCTTTTGCTGTATCCTGTCAAGGACCAAAAGGTAATAATGCTCAGTCCAGACCAAATATTCTTTTAATTGTATCTGAGGACAATGGTCCTGACCTTGGCTGTTATGGAGTACGGGAAGTATATACTCCTAATCTGGATGAATTAGCCAATCAGGGAATTCTTTTTCAAAACGCTTATGTAACTTATTCTGTTTGCAGTCCTTCCCGAGGAACGATCTATACAGGATTATACCCTCATCAAAATGGACAAATCGGACTGGCGACCCACAATTTTTCTATGTATGCTGATATTAAGACTTTACCAGTTTTTCTAAAGGAGGCCGGATACCGGACTGGTTGCATCGGAAAGATTCATGTTAATCCTGAATCTGCTGTTCCATGGGACTTTCGGCCCGGGGGCAGACTGAACGGAGCAAATTTTGCCAAAAAAGATCTGCCACTATATGCGGATGCAGCATTTGAGTTCATCAATTCTTCTGAATCACCATTTTTCCTTATGGTTAATTATCCTGATGCTCATTACCCTCTGCAAGCCAGTGTTGAAGGTTTACCCCAGGTTATGGCATCTGCTGAGGATTTGCCTGGCACTCTGCCCTTTGTGGGTGCTGATAGTGAGAGACTTCGAGAGTTTACGGCTAATTATTACAATTGCATGAATCGATTGGATGAGTCGGTGGGAATGCTTCTGGATGTTCTGGGAGAATCTGGAAAAGAAGAAAACACCCTGGTGGTCTATCTGGGCGATCATGGGGCTCAGTTCTCTCGTGGCAAGTGTTCTAACTATGAAGCAGCTTTACGGGTGCCATTCCTTATGAAATGGGCTGGAAATATCCCCCAGGATCAGGAAAGAAATGAGTTGATATCTACTATTAATTTGTTACCAACACTCCTGTTTGTTGCGGGTGTTGATATACCTGAATATTTACCTGGCAGATCCCTGGATGCATTGTATAGTGGTAATCAGGTAATGGATTGGCCCCAATATATTTTTGCAGATGGAGCCGGATCTGCTGCCCGGTTTTGTTTTCCTCGAAGAAGTGCGAGAAATGAACGATATAAGCTCATTAATAATTTGATACAGGATCGTGATAACCCTCATTTTGACAGTTATGTCAAGCATTTGAATGTGCATTTTTCCGGAGGAACCGAATTGGATGAGATTAATGCTTCGCCCAGGGAAGTTCAAGCAGCCTATCAAACCTGGAAAAATCCGCCAGAATTTGAATTGTATGATTTATCTGTCGATCCTTATGAATTTCAGGAATTAAGTGGTGATCCTGATTATGCCGAAGTGCTCGAATCCCTCAAGTCAGAGTTGTATGATTGGCAGATTTCCACCAGTGATCCTTTTATAGATAAGAAGGTGCTCAGGAGGTATGTTCAGGAGAATGATGATAATCTGAATACCCCACCAAAAACTATTGTCTGGGAGTATCATAAATATTTCCGGGAAAAAGGACTAAGTGATCCGATTGACGTTTTTATTACTGGCAAAGAGGCAATTACAGGAGTTGAAAATGCTCCTGAACAATATGCTCAGTTTCGTGAGCAAAACATAGTGGTTGCCAACTCAGGAACCATTGTTGCAATTTGCCA
>JAUVKA010000041.1 GCA_030592205.1 Bacteroidota bacterium
GTGATAATGGGAGTCCCTGAGACAAAAGATGCAGTGATGCATAAAGCCAGAGGGGCAAAAGTTACCCTGGACCTGGAACCAAGCGGAAGATACAGTGCCCAAGGTGGATATACATTAGTCGATACAGATTTTGGCGGTGATAAATGGGGGAATGGCAAATGGTTGGGCATATTGCAGAAGGATTTTACCGCTACCATCGAATTCAGCGAAGCAACAGAGGTATCAAAAATTGGATACAGCTGTATTGAGGAGACGGGACCGGGGATATTCTTCCCGGCTGGTATTGAAGTAGCTGTCTCTGATGATGGAAAAACCTTCAAAACTGTTAAAACCTGGTCATCAAACCGCCAGTTACCTATTCCGCTTACACCAGATACTCATACAAAAATCATTGAGATAGATTTTGAGCCAACAAACTGTAAGTATCTGAGTGTTAAAACAATTTACCAACGTGTCTCCAACTCCGGAGTGTTCGTTTTTGTGGATGAGATTATTGTTGAATAAGGGTAAGTTACTGCAAACAAGCTTAGATTAGTTGTTAATGAGTCTACAGGCAGGCCAAGTGATCCGCAAGCGAAATGGAGCAGGCGTGTAAGCCGGCACACCACAGATGTGGTACCCAGGGATTTGACTTCTGTGAATATTGATTACAAGCAGATGGGTATGGGTGGCGATAATAGCTGGGGAGCTCAACCACATCCCGAGTACAGGTTGCTCATAAAGCAAATGTGTTGGAAAAGCTTGATGAAGATTGGGCCGAGTTCATAGTTAGAGCCAATTCCTTATAAAGGGAAAACCAGAAATTATCAGAGGAATTATTCATTGTATTCAAAAGTGAACTTACTTCTAATTATTGCTAAATTTGGTATATGATTGAGTTTATCCTGAATAAGCGGAAAATAACAACTGAAATGGCAAATGGCGTTTCCTTACTGGATTTCATCAGGAAAGAATGTCATCTGCCAGGCACAAAGACCGGTTGCAGGGAAGGAGATTGTGGAGCCTGTACTGTAATGGAAGGACGTCTGTATAATGGTGTACTAAAGTATAAATCCATTGTTTCGTGTCTTACTCCCTTAATCAATGTTCATGGCAAACATATTGTTACCATCGAGGGTCTTGGAATGGATGAATTGTCTCCTGTGCAGCAGTCAATTATAAGCAATGGGGCTACGCAATGCGGATTTTGTACTCCGGGTGTTACTGTTTCCCTTACATCACATCTGCTCGCAATTGACCAAAAAGATCCGCTGCAGTCAATTGGTGGCAATATCTGCCGATGCACCGGCTATAAATCCATTGAAAAGGCAGCACATGAAGTTGATGATTTGAAAAATACTATACCCCGGGGAAATGAACTGAAATCAATAATAGAAAAAGGATGGCTTCCAAAATACTTCTCAACCATTCAACAGAGGCTGTCAGAGATAGAGCCTTATCAAAGTAGCGACGATCCCAATGGATTAATGATAGGTGGCGGAACTGACCTTATGGTGCAGCAGTATAAAGAAATCAGGCAAACAAACATCGTATCAACTGAAGGAAGGCTCCCGGACAGCATTGAAATTGAGGGTGGAAAAATCATTGTGGGTGGTGGAGTTACTATGCAGTCCTTTTTTAACAGCCAGGTCATCAGGTCGGAAATACCCCAACTGGAAGAAGTCTTTCCCCTGATTGCCTCAGAGCAGATAAGAAACATGGGAACCCTGGCGGGAAATATTGTTAATGCTTCTCCTATAGGCGATTTAAGTATTTTATTGCTTGCTCTGGATGCTGAATTGATATTGGAAAATAGATCCGGAATAAGCAGGCAGGTAAAACTGTGCAATTTTTCCCTTGATTATAAGCTTACCGACCTGAAGGCAGGTGAGATCATTAAGTTTATTGTTTTCAAAACATTAAAGGAAGGTGGGCAAATTGGCTTCGAGAAGGTAAGTAAACGAACCTATCTGGACATAGCCTCTGTGAATTCTTCAATTAGCATTGTTGTTGAAAATAGTACAATAGCACATTTTAGCTACTCTGTAGGCGGCATAGCACCCGTACCAAAATATATGTTCAAGACGAAAGCCTTTCTTTCCGGGAAAAAGCTTGATATCGTTACCTTGAAATCCGCACTTGAAATCATACAAACAGAAATATCACCTATTAGTGATATCAGAGGTAGCAAGGAGTATAAAAGGCTCCTGGTAAGACAGCTGTTCCTTCAACATTTTCTGACCATGTTTCCAAAAATAATTACACCCGGTGAAATCCATATGTTGATGACCAATAAGCAAATACCTCATGAAAAACATTGATTCATATGGTCATGTAAGCGGAAGCTCGGTTTATGTAGATGACATTCCTGAAATAACTGGGACGCTCCATGCTGTTCCCATCTATTCTTCTGTGGCTCATGCCAGGATTCTCAACATCGATATTACAAGGGCAAAGAATGCAGAAGGTGTAGTTGATGTATTCATGGCAAAGGATATCCCGGGCGAAAACCAGATTGGGGGTATACTGCCCGATGAACCACTGTTTGCTGAAGATGAAGTTCATTTTATCGGACAGCCCATTGCCGTTATTATAGCCATTTCTCACTTTGCAGCAAGAGAAGCAAGAAATCTTGTGGAGATAGAATATGAAGAACTTGAGGTCGTTATAGATCCCCGTGAAGCAAAGAAAAAAGGCCATTTATTGTTCCCACCCCGGACTTTTGCCAATGGAGATCTCAAAAAGGGTATTGAAGAGAGTGAGTATCTGTTTTCGGGCAGTGTTGAATCCGGAGGGCAGGAGCATCTTTATATTGAAACTCAAGGTTCATATGCCATTCCCCAGGAGAACAAAAAGATAAAGATTATCTGCTCAACGCAAGGCCCGACCATTGTTCAAAAAACAGCCGCAAGGGTACTCGGTTTACAGATGCACAACATTGAAGTAGATGTAACAAGACTCGGAGGCGCTTTTGGAGGGAAAGAGGATCAGGCAACAGCGTGGGCAGTGATGGCAGCTCTGGCTGTTTATAAACTGAAAAAGCCTGTTAAACTGATTCTTGACCGGGATGATGATATTCTGATTACCGGGAAACGCCATCCATATAGTTCTGATTTCATCATTGGACTTGATAAAGACCTCAAGATTAAATCCTATGAGGTAACTTATTACCAAAATGGGGGTGCTGCAGCCGATCTTAGTCCGGCCATTATGGAGCGAACGCTTTTTCACGCCACCAATTCCTATTTTATTCCAAATGTAAAGGCAACAGCCTTTAGCTGCAGGACTAATATTGTTCCATTCACTGCTTTCAGGGGATTTGGCGCACCTCAGGCCATGTTTGTTATTGAATCGGCAATTGCCCATGCTGCCAGAGAGTTGGGCATTGATAAATCTTTGATCCAGGAACGCAATCTGTTTAAACCGGGGGATTCATTTCATTATGGTCAAGTGTGCAATTCCGGAAATGCAATGAAAAGCTGGGGAACCCTGCAAAGTCAATATAATGTGGAAGCTGAAAAGCAAAGAGTCCGTGAGTTTAACTTGAATAATACTTTCTTAAAGAAAGGAATTTCAATAATGCCCATATGTTTTGGTATCTCATTTACCAAAACCCCTATGAATCAGGCCAGGGCATTAGTGCATGTATATCAGGATGGAAGCATTGGGATAAGCTCAGGAGCAGTTGAGATGGGCCAGGGAGTAAACACTAAGTTGATCCAGGTTGCTTCAGCTGCTTTTAATATCGACTACTCCAGGGTGAAAATTGAGAGTACCAATACAACACGTGTGGCAAATACTTCACCAACTGCTGCAAGTACGGGTGCTGACCTAAATGGAAAAGCATTGCAAATAGCATGTAATGAAATAGTTGACAGGCTGAAGAGAAAGGCGGCTGAAATCCTGCAGGCGGATCAGGAAGATATCAGGATCAAGAATGAAGAAGTTTTTGTTGGGAATAAAGCCAGCGGATTGTATTGGGATGAACTTGTTGAAACTGCATTCCTCTCCAGAGTTAAACTTTCAGAGGTAGGACACTATACTACGCCTGTCATAGATTTTGATAAAACAATTGAAAAAGGCCATCCCTTTGCGTATCATGTATATGGCACTGCCATGACAATTGTACATCTCGATTGTATCAAGGGTACCTATGCGATAGATAGCGTGAAGATCATTCATGATTCTGGCAGCAACGTTTTCAAGTCCATTGACAGAGGACAAATAGAGGGTGGACTCGTTCAAGGGATTGGCTGGATGACGCTTGAAGAACTTAAATATGATAATAAGGGCATTCTGCTTGCAGACTCTCTTTCGAAATATAAGGTACCTGATATTTATATGGCACCTCTATCCATAGAGATATCAGCTCTTGAAACAGATGGAGATGAATTGGCTTTGCTAAAATCAAAGGCTGTAGGTGAACCACCATTTATGTATGGAATCGGGGCATATTTTGCTTTGCAGAATGCAATTGAGGCATTTAATCCCAATTATAGACCAAACTATGATGCTCCTTTAACTCCGGAAAAAGTGTTACTGGGATTGTATGAGGTGAAATAATAGAAGGTTATTCTTAATCAGTTAATATGGACGATTTGTATTCGCGAATAAAGATACTTGCAGAAAATTACCAGGACTATACTGCCAACAACCTTTCTAAATTGGTGCAAATTAAATCATTGAGTACGAAAGAAAAGGAAGTACAACTTGAGCTAAAACGACAGATGGATGAAGCCGGATTTGATGAGGTAACTATTGACGGACTGGGTAACGTAATAGGTCGCATAGGAAACGGGAGTAAGATACTTGCCATTGACGGCCACATGGATACTGTTGATAATGGAAATCCCGATAATTGGAATTTTGATCCACTGGGAGGAGAAATAAAAGATGGTTACGTGCATGGCAGAGGAACAGTGGATCAAGAAGGTGGACCTGCAGCATTCGTGACATCGGGAAAGATTTTAAAAGAGTTAGGGTTTGATAAGGATCTCACCATATATTTTGTCGGTAGTGTGATGGAAGAAGACTGCGATGGTCTTTGCTGGAAATATATTATCGAAGAGGATAAGATCAAACCCGATTTTGTAATCAGCACTGAACCTACCAATCTCAATATTTATCGTGGACACAGGGGAAGAATGGAGATGCATGTAAGTTTTCATGGAGTATCCTCCCATGGTTCAGCACCCGAACGAGGGATCAATGCTATTTATATGGCATCTAAAACAGCTCTTGAAATTGAAAAATTGAATCATAACTTACCAAGGGATGAGTTCTTAGGCAAGGGCAGTATCACAATTTCTGAATTTGTTACCGATAGTCCCTCATTGTGTGCAGTATCCGATTTTGCACGAATCCATCTGGATCGCAGGTTAACCTGGGGAGAAACAAAGGAGTCAGCTCTTAAAGAAATTGAGCAGCTTATCGAGGGGATGAACGCCAAAGTAGAGGTACTGAATTATGATGAAGAGGCTTACACGGGGTTGAGATATGGTATGGAGAAGTATTACCCCACATGGAAAATTCCGGAAGATCATCATCTTGTACATACCGGCGTAAGATCCTTTTATAATCTTTTTGGAAAGAAACCCGCCATTGATAAATGGACTTTCTCAACAAATGGTGTGGTGACTAACGGAATCTACGGGATTCCTACTATTGGATTTGGACCCGGCAATGAAGTGCTGGCGCATGCTCCCAACGAAAAGGTGGCCATAAGTGATTTAGTTACAGCATCAGCTTTTTATGCTGCATTTGCCTTTGAATTGGACTAATAATAATTTCTTATGAAGATACTGGATCGAATAAAAACCTTAGAGCAGTTAAAACCGGCACTTTACCAGAAAGATTTCTTTCTCACCTGGGAAAAAAGCGATGATGATTTAAAAGCCATACTTGAAGTGGCAGGGATACTCAAGCAAATGCGCGAAGCAAACATATCCCCAAGGGTTTATGATTCGGGGCTTGCAGTTTCAATTTTCAGGGATAAATCCACACGCACCCGTTTTTCTTTTGCATCAGCAGCCAACCTTCTGGGACTTGCTGTACAGGATATGGATGAAGAAAAATCGCAAATATCCCATGGTGAAACTGTCAGAGAAACAGCAAATATGATCTCTTTTCTGACTGATTTTATAGGCATACGTGATGACATGTTTCTGGGAGAAGGGAATAAGTATATGCGTAAAGTTGGTTCTGCCCTGGACGAAGGCAGCAAAGAAAAGGTGTTATCCTCCCGCCCGGGTATTATCAACCTGCAATGCGATATGGATCATCCCACACAATCCCTGGCCGATCTGGCGCATCTGAAAAACCAATTTGGCTCGCTGGAGGCATTGAAGGGAAAAAAAATGGTAATGAGCTGGGCCTATTCCCCTAGTTACGGAAAACCCTTGTCTGTGCCCCAGGGGATTATTGCCCTGATGACAAGATTTGGGATGAATGTGGAATTGGCTTATCCTGAAGGTTATGATCTGATTCCGGAAATAGTAAAACTGGCCGGGACTAATGCGACCAGGAGCGGTGGTTCTTTTATAATCAGCCATTCAATGGATGAAGCTGTAAAAGATGCTGATATAGTATATCCCAAAAGCTGGGCTCCTTTTCATATCATGCAAAAGCGCACCGAATTACTAAAAAATAAGGATTCCAGAGGCCTGAATGAGTTGGAGCAGCAGGCATTGTTGAATAATGCGAAGTTCAAGGATTGGGAATACACTGCTGAAAGAATGCAATTAACAAAGAACCAGGATGCTTTGTATATGCATTGCCTTCCGGCCGACATTTCAGGGGTTTCGTGTAAGGAGGGGGAGGTTGAAGCTGACGTTTTTGAAAAATACAGGATTCAAACCTATCATGAAGCCGGTTACAAACCCTATATTATTGCAGCCATGATGTTTGCCAATAAGTATGAAAATCCTGCGGCGGTTCTTCAAAACATTTTTAAAAGGAAATTAAAGAGGGAGCTTTGCCAATAAAACAAGTGTGAATTCAGGAAGATTATGAACGATAGTTTCTCCATACTACCTCTTACAGGATTATTAAAAATCATACTGAACCAGTATGATAACTACCATAGTATTTTGGGAATACCTGAGGACTTATTTTTCGTTCCGGACGTCGATGATAAATTTCGCACTCGACGCTTTGGAAGTCTGCTGGAAACGCCAATGGGAATCGCTGCCGGACCTCATGCCCAGCTGGCACAGAATATTGTGGCTGCCTGGCTAACAGGCGCCCGGTTTATCGAATTAAAAACCATACAAACCC
This sequence comes from Bacteroidota bacterium, assembly GCA_030592205.1. Taxonomy (GTDB): domain Bacteria; phylum Bacteroidota; class Bacteroidia; order Bacteroidales; family UBA12481; genus JAUVKA01. The sequence goes on from JAUVKA010000041.1 coordinate 7,255, forward strand.
TCGATGAACTGGAAATTACCAAGCCCTGCATTGATATGCAGGATGAAGGGTACAACTGTGAGTGGTCGCAAGAGTTGAAAATCGCTGAGTCGTTTGACCAGTATCTGAACGCATGGATTATCATTCATATTCTGAGGGATAAGTTCAATTGGATTGATACATCTGAACCGGGTCTTGTTTTTAATATGAGCGTTGGTTATGATTATGCCGGGATCATTAAGGATAATGTGCAGTGGTTCTTTAGCAAGATGGCTGATGCATCGGAGGAATTGGATGCAAAAATTGAAAGCATTAAATCCATCTATCCCAAGGTAGTTCATCTTGATATCAGCCCACGGATCTCAAACAACATCACCCTTTCCACCATGCATGGCTGTCCCCCCGATGAAATTGAGAAGATCGGAGCATATCTTATCATGGAAAAAAGACTCCATACCGCCATCAAATTAAATCCAACTTTACTGGGGAAGGATGATATACTGGAAATTTTGCGAGAATCAGGATTTGAAACAGATGTGCCCGAAATAGCTTTTGATCACGACCTGAGGTACGATGAAGCTGTAAAGATCATCCAGAACCTGCAACAAAAGGCAGATGAAAGCCGGCTGCAATTCAGTATTAAACTGACAAATACCCTCCAATGTGTCAATAACAAGCAGGTTTTCGGGTCCAACGAAGAGATGATGTATATGAGTGGAAGGGCATTGCATCCTATATCAATAAAGCTTGCTTCCAGGCTCCAGAATGAATTCAATGGTAAACAGGATATTTCCTTCTCGGGTGGTGTGGATGCATTTAATGTGGCTGAAGTCATAAGCTGCGGACTTGATCCGGTAACTGTCTGCACCGATCTGCTGAAACCGGGTGGATACGGAAGACTTTTCCAGTATATTGAAAAATTAAGATCAGGTGACTTCATGAGTCATTCACCAGAGGCAGCACTCAGTAATTTAAGGCAGTATTCAGATGATATCTGCAACATAAATGATTATCAAAAGAATGATATTCGTGAACCAAGCATAAAAACCGACCGGCCACTTGGCTATTTCGACTGCATTCACGCACCCTGTGTTGACACCTGCCCAACCAATCAGGATATTCCTGGTTACCTGTATTATACTTCACAGGGCGACAATAATAAGGCATTAGAAATAATCAGGAACACCAATCCATTTCCGCATACAACAGGAATGATATGCGACCATGCTTGCCAGACAAAATGCACACGGATTAATTATGACAGCCCTTTGTTAATCAGAGAAGTAAAACGCTTTGTCGCCGAAAATGAACAACTTGAAAAAAGTGACCCTAAGGCCGGCAATAATATGAAGGGTAAGTTAGTAGCAACGGTAATCGGTGCCGGACCTTCCGGTCTGTCCTGTGCCTATTTTCTGGCACTGGCTGGAATACAGGTAAATATCTATGAGATCCGGGACAAACCGGGAGGAATGATTAACAATGCAATACCGTCATTCAGGCTTTCCAATGAAGCAATAGATTTGGATGTACATGCTATTTTACAACTTGGTGTTCACATAAACTATAATCAAGTTGTTAATAGACTAACCTTTAAGCTCTTTCGTGAATTTTCCGACTTTGTATATATTGGAGTAGGGGCACAGAAATCAACAAAAATCAATATACCCGGAAGTGATGCTTTAGGTATCCTTGATCCTCTTGAATTTCTATATGAAGTAAAGAAGGGCATGCCTACCGGAATTGGCAGTCAGGTAGTTATTGTAGGCGGTGGAAATACAGCCATGGATGCTGCCCGTACTGCATATCGACTGGTGGGAGATAAAGGTACAGTTACAATCGTTTACAGGAGGACCATGAAGCAAATGCCTGCTGACACCGGTGAGATTAAAGCGGTTCTGGAAGAAGGCATAAACATTGTGGAGTTATCATCTCCAATCAGAATAAATACAAAAGATGGTCATGCAGTCTCCCTTTCCTGCATACGCATGAGACTGGGTGACAAGGATGAATCCGGCAGGGCAAGTCCCCTCGAAATTCCCGGGTCAGAGTTTGAAATTTTAATGGATACAGTAATTCCGGCCATTGGCCAGGAAACTGATCTTGACTTCCTGGAGACAACCGCTTTGGCTACAAAAAGTGGAAGCTATGAAACGAAGATGTCGAATGTATATATTGGCGGTGATGCGATGCGCGGAGCTTCAACAGCAATCAATGCCATTGGTGACGGACGAAAAGCAGCTCAGGAGATCATAGAAAAAGCTGGAATATTATTCAATACACGGCAGATATTTTCAAGGAAGGAGCAGTCTCTTGATCAACATATGATCAACAGGGCCAGGAGAATTTTGCCTCAACATGTTGTTGAGACAAGTATCCAGGATCGAAAAAATTTCAACATCGTAAGTGAAACATTGCTAAAAGATGAAGCAATGCAGGAGGCTTCACGTTGTCTTCAGTGCGATGAAATATGCAATATTTGTACGACAGTCTGTCCGAACCTGGCCTTCTTCTCTTATGAAATTGACTCTGTGGACTACAAGCTTCAATGCCTTGAAAGAACGGGTGATAACATGGAAATAACAGAGGGCAGCCTTTTTGCAGTAAAACAAAAATACCAGATTCTTCATATTGCCGATTGGTGCAACCAGTGTGGAAATTGCGATACTTTCTGTCCATCTGCCGGTTCACCCCATTCTGACAAGCCACATTTATATCTCGACCGGAAATCATTTGAAAAGGAGAATGATGGTTGCTTTTTAGATACTGAAAATGAAGTTCCTGTCTTAGTTCGCCATATCAAAGATCAAGCATACAAATTATCCATATCGGGCAATTTTGCACGTTTTGAAACCCGGCATGCTATCCTAATGCTTGATAGCAATCACATGAGAATCGTCGATATCGAAGTGAAAGATAAAGCTGACTTTGAATTAGATTTAACTATAGCCGCAGAAATGAAAATCATCTTAAATGGGGCCATTGCTTTCTTAGCTGTGGATAAATAAAATTGAATTATGAACAATAAAGAAGCAATACTAAAGAATACAATTAAAAGATGTCAGGAGAGGCACATTATCCTGCCAACCTACAAGCAGATGCGAAATCCTGATCTGATCCCTGAAAAGATAAAGGCTGCATTAAAGAATATTGGCTTGTGGGATCTGAATTCACTGAACCTGTTCCGCATTAACTGGAAAAACGATCCTGTTGACTCCGGGGGTGGTTTTGGAGATGTAAACTACCTGGAAATACCACCAGAGCTAACGGGAGTTAAAGCAAGGATTATTCTGCTGATAGGAAAGTATTTCCCTACCGGAGCCCATAAAGTAGGTGCCACCTTCGGTCCCTTGGTTGAAAAACTGGTTACCGGAAGATTTGATCCGACCAGGCAGAAGGCCCTGTGGCCTTCCACCGGCAACTATTGTCGTGGAGGCGCTTACGACTCACATTTATTGGGATGTGAGTCCATTGCGGTACTCCCTGAGGGAATGTCCAGGGAACGATTTGAATGGTTACAAAAGGTAGGTGCAGAAATATTTGCCACTCCCGGTACTGAAAGTAATGTAAAAGAGATTTACGATAAGGTAAAGGAGCTGCTTGCCGAACGAGGTGATCAGATTGTCAATCTTAATCAATTCGAAGAAATTGGAAATCCATTGTGGCACTACGCCACTACAGGCCCGGCCATGGAAGAGGTTTTCAACTCCATAAGTGGAGATCACGACCGTTTTTCGGGCATATTCCTAACTCAGGGCTCAGCCGGAACACTTGGTAGTGCTGATTATTTAAGAGAGGTGTTTCCAAATATCAAGGTATGCGCAGGAGAAGCCCTGCAATGCCCGACATTACTAGAGAATGGGTATGGAGAACACCGCATTGAAGGTATTGGCGACAAGCATGTACCATGGATCCACAATATTAAGAATATGGATTTGGTAGCCGGAATTGATGATAATCCAAATATCAGGTTAATGCGTCTCTTTAATGAGAATGCCGGAAAAGAGTACCTGAAGAAAGAATTAAATATTAATCAGGAATTGATTGACAAACTGAACCTGCTTGGCATTTCATCCATTGCCAATTTGATGGGCTCCATTAAACTTGCCAGGTATTATGAAATGAACGAGCATGACATTGTATTCTCTGTTGCAACCGATTCAATGGATTTGTACCAGTCACGGCTGGTGGAAGAGAAACAACTCAAGGGAGAATTCACTGAAAGGGATGCTGCTGTGAGTTTCGAAGCCGATTTGCTTGGGTTGAGTATCGACTACATGCTCGAAATGAACTATTATGAGAAGAAGCGAATGCACAATCTCAAGTATTTCACATGGATTGAACAGCAGGGGAAAACAGTTGAGGAATTGGATGCCCAGTGGTACGACGAAAATTATTGGAAATCACGATATGACCAGGTGGCTGAATGGGACCAAAAAATTATGGAGTTTAACGAACGGACAGGAGTGTTGAAGGAGTATTTGTAAATCAAAGATATAAAACAACTATATGAAAACTGACAGATTTCATTTCCAGTGTGTTAACTGTGGTTCTTTATATAAAGAGTCGCAGCTTACATATCTTTGTCCTGCTTGTAGTGAATCGGGCTCAGGCAAATCACCTCTATTAGGAGTTCTGAAGATCATTTATAATTATAAGGAAATGATCAGTAATGGGATCACCCTACCCCAACTAAAGAAAAACAGTTACCTGGATCTGCTTCCAGTGGAAGCCACAGAGAGCCTCCCAAACCTGAATATCGGGAACACCCCCCTATATGCCATAAATAGGATAAATAATAGAGAATTGCCCTTCAATCTTTTCCTGAAAGATGACTCTCAGAATCCAACTTTTTCTTTCAAGGACAGGGCTTCCTCCATTGTTTCTGCCTATGCAAAGGAAAAAGGATATGGTACTATAGTAGCTGCTTCCACAGGAAATGCAGGTTCGTCGCTTGCCGGCATTTGTGCTGCCCAGGGACAAAAAGCTGTTATACTGATCCCAGAGAGTGCTCCAGTAGAAAAGCTAACACAAATCCTGATGTATGGCGCCACCATTATCCCAGTCCGGGGAACCTACGATGATGCCTTTGACCTCAGCATAAAAGCAACTGAAACATTTGGTTGGTACAACCGAAATACAGCATTTAATCCATTGACCATAGAGGGAAAAAAAACAGCAGCCTTTGAACTCTATGAGCAGTTAAATAATAGAGTCCCACACAGAATATTTGTCCCTGTTGGGGATGGAGTTATCATTTCAGGGATTTACAAAGGATTTGAAGATTTATTCAATCTTGGTTTCATCAACCACATGCCAACTATTGTTGCTGTGCAGGCCAAAGAAAGTGACAACCTTGTTAGAAACCTGGAGAACACCAAATTTAAAATTGTCAAAAGCACCACCATCGCTGATTCAATATCAGTGGATATACCACGTAATTTTTACATGGCTCAGAAATATATACAGGATAACAAGGGTGAGCATGTTTCCGTTTCTGATGATGAAATTTTACAGGCTTCATCCATTTTATCGAAGAACACCGGTTTATTTGCTGAACCCGCTGCGGCCGCTGCATTTGCAGGTTTTCTGGCATATCAAAATGACCATAAACTGGCTGATAATTCCAATAACGTTGTTCTCCTTACCGGCAGCGGTTTAAAGGATGTAAAAGCGATTTCGGGTATCCTGAATATGCCTGACTCAATTGATCCTACCATTGAGGATCTGAAAAAAGCACTGTTATGATTTCGTTTGAATTAAATGGAGTAGCACAAACCTATGAGGGCGATCCGTCAAGATCCTTGCTTGAGTATTTAAGATTGGACAAGAGGATTACCACCTTAAAAGATGGATGCTCGGGTCAGGCAGCCTGTGGTGCCTGCACAGTGGAAATAAATGGCAAAGCAATGCTTTCCTGTGTTGTAAAAATGCGCAAACTCCAGGATGCCAGGATATATACTCCTGATGGATTCCCCGACTACATCCTGGACACCATTGCAAAGGCTTTTGTAAATAAAGGAGCCGTCCAGTGTGGTTTTTGTACTCCCGGTTTTATAAGCCGCACCAAGGTTTTGCTTAAGAACAATCCCCACCCCACCATTGAAGAAGTCAGGAAAGCCCTCAAACCACATTTGTGCCGGTGTACGGGTTATAAAAAAATAGAAGAAGCCATCATGTGTGCCGGTGATGCTATCAGAAAGGATATAAAACTGGACATCAATAAAACCTCAGGAAAAATTGGAGTCCCCCATCCAAAATATGATGCATACAATACAGCCATTGGAAAGCGCAATTTTGTTGATGACATTTTCTTTGAGGGGATGCTGTTTGCTGCCTTGAAGTTCAGCGATCATCCGAAAGCAAAAGTCATAAGGATCAATACCTCAAAAGCAGAAAAATTCCCGGGTGTACATCGTATCACCACTGCCAGGGATATTCCCGGTGAACCTTATGTAGGATTGATCATACAGGACTGGCCGGTTATGATAGCCGAAGGAGAGACAACCCACTATATTGGGGATGTTTTGGCCGGGGTGGTGGCCGATTCAGAGCAGATTGCACGTAAAGCAGTTGACCAGATCGAGGTTGAATATGAAGTGATGGAACCGGTTACGGATGTTTTTAAAGCAATCGATGGAGAACCGGTCCACAGCGAAAGACCAAATAATTTCGAGACTACGCAATTTACCATTGGCAATGCCGAAAGAGCTATTTCTTCATCGGCCTTTGTAAGTTCAGGGAAATATGAAACACAACGTATTGAACATGGATTTTTAGAAAAGGAGGCAGCAGTTGCGCGACCTGATGGAAAAGGAGGTCTTGAACTGTATAGCCAGAGCCAGGGAGTTTATGAAGACCGCAGGCAGGTAGCTATGATATTGGGATTAACCGAAGAGAAGGTGCGGGTAATCCTTGTCCCCAATGGCGGAGGTTTTGGCGGAAAGGAGGACTTAAGTGTACAGGGGCACACTGCCCTGTTTGCTTTCCTAATAAACAAGCCTGTGAAATTAACCCTGAGCCGTGAAGAGTCAATAAGGCTGCATCCAAAACGACATCCGGTTTTTATGGATATTACCTTAGGTGCAGATAAAAAGGGAAAGCTTACATCTTTAATACTGAAAGCTGTTGGTGATACAGGAGCTTACGCCTCAGTTGGTATGAAGGTTATGGAACGCGTTGCCGGTCATGCAGCAGGCGGCTATTTTATTCCTGAAGTTGATATTGAAGCAAAAACGGTTTACACCAATAACATCCCCAGCGGTGCCATGCGGGGCTTTGGGGCAAACCAGGTA
>JAUVKA010000260.1 GCA_030592205.1 Bacteroidota bacterium
ATAAAAGGACAAGCAAAAGCGATTTTCTGAAAAATCTTTTCTCAAGCGAGCTGATTTCTGAGCCGGGTACAAAATATCATTATTCACACTCCGGTTATAGTTTATTAGGTGCAGTGATTGAAGAGGTTACGGGAGAAGCATATGAAGAATTCCTAAAGGAGAAGCTATTTAAACCAGCTGGTATGGATCAAACTGGTTACGTATTACCTTTTTGGGAAGATGAGCAAATTTCACATGGGTACAGACGATGCAAAGACTGGGGCAAACCAATGGATATGCCTTGGTCCTCAGATGGTCCATATTGGAACCTGAAAGCAAATGGAGGAATATTAAGTTCATCAGCCGATCTATTATCCTGGATAGAAGTTTTGGAAGGGACTCAAATACTATCTGAATTAGCCAAGGATAAGCTCTTCTTTCCCCATGTAAGAGAAGGTGATAGGGCAACTTCTTTCTATAGTTACGGCTGGGTTATTGCTAAATCTTCCCGTAACACAGAAGTGATAGCTCATAACGGTGGTAACAGGCGGTTTTACACCGACCTGATTCAGTATAAGTCAGAAGATGTAACTATTCTTCTTTTATCAAACGTAGATAAACCCGGGAATGATAATATCTCCTGGGAAATAGCCAGGATTATCTTTTGGCCTAATTATGAGCCACAAGTGCGAGGAGTTGTTCAGGAATGTTACGATTCCCTTCCGGAAAACCGCATAGGCGAAGTAGCCGGAAAATTTCTTGCTTTGCTTAATACTGAAGAACCTTTGAATGATTTCGCCTTTCTGGATGAGCTCTTTGCTGAATATCTTCAAAATAAACGTACACCTGAGCACATTCAAAAGTTTATTAATAATTTAAAACAGAAGTATAAACAAATCAAAATTAATAATGTCGTAGTGACTAATCATAAGATAATGGAAATGTATCTATCCTATATTGAGGAGGGAAACAAAAAGAAACTATTTGTCAGATTATTTTTTGATGAAGAGGATCATTATCTGATTAGATGGCTAGAGTATGACACCAGGTACCACTAAAGCAATAATTCCCTGCTAATTCCTTGTTCCAGGCTTATAAAAGTTTCGGTACTCGAAACTCCTGGTATCTTCTGGATGCGATCACTCAGCACTTCCATTAAATCCTGATTATTCTTGCAGTAGATCTTTAGGAAAATCGCATAATTACCAGTTGTATAATGACATTCAACCACCTCTGGTATCTTTTCAAGTTCCTTTATAGCTTGATGATACATTCTTGCTTTTTCCAGGAAAACACCAATAAAAGCACAAGTGGAATATCCCATATCAGGTGGCGACAACCTTACTCCCGATCCCGAAATAATACCAACCTTTTCTAATCTTGACACTCGCTGATGGATGGCAGCACCTGACATACCACATTGTCTGGCTATTTCTAAATATGGAGTACGTGCATTATCTGATAAAATTCTAATAATCTTCTTATCCGTTCCGTCAATCTGAAAGGCTTTAGACATATCAAATCATTGTATTTATTTATCATATTGAATAGTATGTATCTCTCACCAGCTAATATAAGCTTTATCAAGAATTATTCATAAATTAGAATGATCATTCGCTATAAATGCCTATGATGATTATTTACAATAAAATGATTTTTAAATGCGTGTATACACCAGAACCGGAGATAAAGGAGAAACATCACTGGCAAGTGGAAGAAGAGTCCCAAAGTACCATCCAAGATTGGAGGCGTACGGCAGTGTTGATGAACTAAATTCCCATATTGGCCTGTTACAGTCGGAAATTGTTGACTCTTTAGAGCAAAGATTCTTGCTAAAGATTCAAAACAGGGTATTTACTATTTCCTCCAGGCTTGCTGTTGATGATCCTCAAATGGCAGACAGGCTTCCAGAGATAAGGGAATCAGATATTAAAGAGCTTGAGATTGAGCTTGATCGTATGCTCGATATGCTTCCTCCGCTTAAAAACTTCTTAATTCCCGGAGGACATCCTCTGGTTGCTCAATGTCATGTTGCCAGAACCGTTTGCAGAAGAGTGGAAAGAATTATCGTCCATCTTGCCAGGGAAATTGAGATTGATGAAAACATGATTATCTATATAAATCGTTTATCAGATTATTTATTTGTTCTTGCCCGCAAGACAGGATATGACCTTGGCATACAGGAAATTATTTGGACTTCAGATTATGAGGCCAAGGGAGAATAGGGATACATTTTCACTAATCCTGTTCATGCTTGCGTTTTATTGTTTATCTAATAACAAAAAAGCAATGATTTAGCTTCTGAATCATCCCGTTCAAGATGGATTTTATTATCTTTGCCTGGCCAAAATATTTTGCTTATTCAGGTGTCTGAATATGATACCTAACTATCTTAAAGAACATATTTGCAAACAATTAAATAGATCGAAATGAAAATTACGCATGTATTTGCACAAGAAGTGCTTGACTCCAGAGGAAACCCTACAGTAGAAGTTGAAGTCCGCCTTGAAAATGGAACATCAGCCAGAGCCATTGTTCCTTCAGGAGCGTCAACCGGTGAAAAAGAAGCAGTTGAACTTCGTGACGGTGACCCAAAACGATACCAGGGGAAAGGTGTTCTCCAGGCTGTTGCTAATGTTAATGATAAGATCGCGCCAGTTGTAATTGGCTTATGTGCATATGAACAAAGAAATCTTGATTACACAATGATTAAGTTGGATGGTACTCCAAATAAGGCTAAGCTTGGAGCCAATGCCATCCTGGGAGTTTCGCTGGCAGTTGCACATGCTGCAGCGAAAAGTGTAGGTCTGCCTCTTTATCGTTACCTTGGAGGAGCCAATGCTAATTTGATACCAGTTCCAGCGATGAATGTAATCAATGGTGGTTCTCATGCTCAAAATAGTGTTGATTTCCAGGAATTCATGATCGCACCTCATAATGCTCCTGATTTTGCTACAGCAATCCGGATGGGTATTGAAACATTCCATGCCCTCAAGTCTATTTTGAAAGACAAAGGATATTCTACCGGTATTGGTGATGAAGGGGGATATGCTCCTGACCTTAAGTCTAATGAAGAAGCAATGGAAGTTATCATCGAAGCTATTGAAAAAGCTGGTTATAAGCCTGGGAAAGATATCTCTATTTGCCTGGATCCTGCTACCAGCGAGATGTACAGAGATGGGAAATATGTCTTTTTCAAATCAGATCAATCCAAAAAAACATCTGAAGAAATGATTGCTATTTGGAAGGATTGGGTTAATAAATATCCTATTGTTTCTATTGAAGATGGACTGGATGAGAATGACTGGGAAGGATGGCAATTACTCAAAAAAGAACTTGGAGACAAGATCGAGCTTGTTGGAGATGACCTTCTTTGTACTAACAAGGCTATTTTACAGGAAGCCATTGACAAAGAAGCAGCAAATTCTATTCTGATCAAACTTAATCAGATTGGAACGCTTACTGAAACCATGGAAACCATAGAATTAGCAAGAAAGAGTGGCTTTTATTGTTTCATCTCACATCGTTCAGGCGAAACAGAAGATACAACAATCGCTGATTTGGCAGTAGCAACATCAGCTGGGCATATTAAAACCGGATCTGGTTGTCGTAGTGAAAGAATAGCCAAATTCAACCAGTTGTTGAGGATTGAAAGAGATTTAGGCGATCAGGCAACTTTCGCTGGCCTCAAAGCTTTTAAAAACTCGTAATTGATTGTAAATAATCGCTTTGTGATCACTGGTGGTCCCGGATCGGGAAAAACCACGTTGATCAATTCATTGAAAAAGAGTGGATTCTGTGTTTTTTCAGAATTGGCCAGACAAATGATTCAGGATGGGGGTAAGGCCCCCATCCTCAGTTTACAGACTAAGAACGATGGATTATTTTTTAAGGAAATTCTGCTAAAAAGAATCCGCCAGCATCAGGCAGCATCTGAAAAAACAATATCTTTCTTTGATCGTGGAATTCCTGATAGTCTTGCTTTTTTAAACTTCATGGGCTTAGAAAAACCTTCTATACTAAGTAAGGCGATTGATAAATACCGCTACAATACCACTGTCTTTTTGTTGCCACCGTGGGAGGAAATCTATAAAAATGATGCAGTTAGACAGGAAAGTTTTAAAGAGTCTGAAATCTTATTCAAGTTAATTAAAGAAGCTTATTTGGAATCAGATTATCTTATAGAGGAGTTGCCAATTGGGTCAGTTGAAAAAAGAGTGTTGTTTATTAAGGATAAGCTGACATCCTTAGGAGATTATTGAGCTATGAAGCGATAGGAAAGAGATCCCTGTTGAAGTAGGGGAGCTGCCTGATTTAATGTAAACCTGGTTTTCATAGCAGCCTCCTTAGCTGCATTAAGCAAACAGGGGGCTGTAGTGTTAGATTCGGCCGTATCCACAGATACCCATTCAACTTTCCCTCTACGATTAACACGTATATCCAGCTTTACTAAACCGCCACCCTCACATTTATATACTGGAACCTCAAGTTTGACAACCTTGCGGTTATCAAGAACATAATAGATATTTGTTGCTCCCTTATAAATCTGCTCCTCTTCTATTTTTTCAGCCCGGTACATTTTTAGCTCTTCGCTTGCAATATCTGGCAGCTCAGTGTTATAAGGATCTAAATTATTCTCCTCAATAATATTTTTCACAGTTTCATCGACACTACTTTTAACCAGGTTTTCCACTACCTGATCAGACATCTGATAGTTTTTGTAATCCTCAAAGCTTTCTATCTTATCTTCAGACTGTTCAACGGCCAAATTCCGGGCATTTTCTTCTGACTGATCAGGCAATTTTGGCTCTTCTAATAACATTTGACTTAGCTCCTCTAAAGTTTTTATATCAAACACAATGCCCTGGGCTTTAGGGGATCTTTCACCATGAATCTTGAAAACCAGGACAAATACCAATAGAATAAGATGAAAGGAAACAGTTCCCAAAATTCCATATTTCATGATGGAGAAATTATTTTTGGCTTGTTCAGATATTGGGAGACGATTAACGTGCTTATCTAATCCCGTCATAGGCTTCTCCAAAGCATCTCCCAATTGGGTAAAAAGCCTGGATAATTTACTCTTTATACTGCCTGTATTTCTATTCTCTTTTCCCATTTAACACGAATAGGCTATTAGTTGACAAAGATAATTATTATATATTGCATGTAGAAGGGGCCATCTCATTTCAGAGACAGCCCCTTGACCATTACTGGGTATATGAATTGATATGCTAGTGTTAATATCTCCTGATCTGTTGCTCATTGTGTAGTACGATCTCTGGTTTTCCTTCCCACATTTCGATCAATCCGACAACCCAAACATGTTCATCTTCGAAGTACCAGGAAGGGCTCCAGCTAAATCTTTTTGCAACATCCCTGGGAATAACAACGCTAAAGTCGTGATAGGGGAAAGCTGCACCAAAATATAGGGTGTAAGTGCGATCTTCCGAAGAATAATAAACCTCCTCTACCTTGCCATATACTCTTTTCACAGATCCCACGTAATTTAAAGCTTCATAGGAAGAAGCAGTTTCAATATAATCCCCATAATGAGTATTCCAGTTATTGTAAAGAGGATAGTAGTACATGAAACTTTGGTGCAGGTAAGGAGTCCAGCAGAGATCCATGCGAATAGGCACTCTGTATGGATATCTATGCCTGCGTATTTCAATTGACAAGGGTCGATAAAAATGATTGTGCACAACAACTCTGCGGACGTAACGCCTGCTATACCAGTTGTAATAATGATTGTGGACTCTGACAAAATCATTGGATCGACGTAAGTTGTAAGTATCCCTGTAGTCTACTCTATATCGGTTACGAGTAAATATTTCATCATTTTGATGGCGAAATTCTCTTCCATCATTACGAACGTAAGTCTTATTACCCAAACGGTTAGAACGGTTGAAGGAGTTACTGCTTGCCCTGGCAGCTACATTACTATTGCTATTATTGCGACTTTTCACAGCAGTAGACTGTGACCTGCCACGTTCACTATTCTTAATCTTTGAAGGAACTGCAGTGCGGGAATTGCTGCTTTGTATTACATTATTATTATTTGATTTTACCGCACTCCTGGAGCTACGCTGGCTGGAGCTGGAACGTGAGGCAGATTGTCCCTTACGGCTAT
>JAUVKA010000418.1 GCA_030592205.1 Bacteroidota bacterium
CAAGTCTGAACAATCAATGGATGGTGTAGTAATATGAGAATGATAACTCTCACCTGAATGCGTTACTTCGTCGCGCGTATAGTATTCGTCGGCTGGAAAGCAGATAAATCCATCATCAGGGGTTTCAAATTCAGCAGCAGCAGGCTCATTTGTCCACCAACCTCCCAGAGTGTCATCACGCCACTTCCATGGTGCACCGTAATCGGTTTCATCAACAATTGACCATCCATCCGGCAGAGTCCACCCGGAAGGATTATCAAGATCTTTCCAAGCAAAACTAGTAGACCAGAAAATATCACCACCTCCTTTATCAATTTTCTGTATTATTTTGCCGGTATTTAGCTCATTGCTCTTAACATGGGTATGTTTAGAGCTGTTTTGAGATACCTGACCGAAGGAAAAGAAAGACAGGGATAATCCTACAACAAATAGTAAAGTTTTTTTCATGTTTTAAAATGTTTTAAGGATTAACTTTTAAATAAATATTCAAGGGATAACAAAGTTAACGGATTAATATAAACATCAAAAAAATTAGCAGACCATTAACAATTATTAAGAGCTTGCTCAATGCGTGCTATGGCTACTTGCCACGACTCAAAAGAACCCATGCTCTGGTGTGGGGATTCACCAAAATAAACACAAACTATATGGCTATTCGAAAAGGTAAATTCTTTTCACCCTTTGAGGGATTCGGGTTAGAATTTCATATGGAATAGTCTCCAGTTTATCAGCCATTTCACTTAAGGAGATTTTTTCTCCGATCAGGGTCACGACATCACCCTCAGCAGCATCTATTCCGGATATATCTACCATGCACATATCCATACAGATTCTACCAATAAAGGGTGCCATTTGATTATTGATTTGAACTCGTCCAACTCCATTGCCTAAGCGACGGTCAAGCCCGTCGGCATACCCAACAGGTATAACCGCAATCCTTCCATCAGAAGGAATTATTCCTGAATTAGCATAACCAACATCCTCCCCTTTCTTAAGATGATGGATCTGGGTAATACGTGATTTCAAACTTATAACAGGATGGAGCGTGTCTGTCCCGGTTGGATCAATACCATACAGTCCAATACCAAGCCGGACCATATCGAAATGATATTCCGGAAACCTTTGTATTCCCGCAGTGTTAACCAAATGAGATAAAAATGGAGTATGTATTTCAGTCTTGATTTTGTTTACCACCGATTGAAAAACTTTAGCCTGCTTGTGGGTGTATTCATCTTCATTAGGCAAATCAGCTGAAGTAAGATGGCTGAACACACTTCTAATCTGAATAGAAGATTGGTTTTTCAGGATGCCAATAAGTTGATTAATCTCATCAGCTTGCAGACCCAGGCGATGCATGCCGGTATCAATCTTAATATGGATTGGATAATTATTGAGGCCGGCCTTTTGAACTTCTTCCTGAAAAGCTCTACTAACATTTATGCTGTATATTTCAGGCTCTAAATGATACTCAATCAGAATGTCAAGTGTACTTAAATCAGGATTCATAACCATGATTGGAATATCTATTCCTGCTCTCCTAAGATTAATCCCTTCATCTGCAAAAGCAACCCCCAGATAATCAACTCTATGATGAGCCAGAAACTTGGCAATTTCATGTGTTCCACTACCATATGAAAATGCTTTAACCATGGCCATTATTCTGCATGTAGCATTAATTTTGGAACGAAAATGATTCAAATTTTCCAGGAGATTATTCATTCTTACCTCTACAACAGTATTGTGGATCCGATTTTCAAGCCTTTTACTGATTTTTTCAAAAGTAAACTTCCTGGCTCCCTTCATCAATATGGCCTCATCATTCAGTTGGGAAAGGTGAAAATCGGCTAGAAAGCTTTCAGTATCAGGATAGGAATCAACTGGAATATTAAAACTGGATTGATTTGCTTTAAACATTGGCCCAATTCCAATAAAACGGTGCAGCTTTTTATTAGCCAGCAGATGGTTGATCCTTTCAATAAGCTCTTTATCCCCAAGTCCGGTTTGTAGCAAATCCGACAGTATCAGGGTCTTTTTTTGCTGAGGCAGCTGGTTCATAAGCAGGTCAAGAGCAATTGACAATGAATGCAGGTCAGCATTGTAAAAATCATTAATCAGAGTACATCCCCTGAGGCCTTCTTTTTGCTCAAGCCGCATGGCAACAGGTTCCAAATCCATAATTTTTTCCTGCAATAGATCAAGAGGAAGATTATGATATAACCAGAATAACCAGATATGAATAATATTCTCAATTGAGGCAGGATCAGAAAATGGAATAATTAATTTATGTTCCCGCTTATTAAAAAGACCTGACAGAATAGTTGTACCCTCCATCCCTTCTTCCAGATCAACCTTCAGCTCTGCATTTGTGACAAAAGACCAGGACACTAATTTTTTTCCACTTTTTCCATATAGCTGATCCACTCCTTCACTAATTACGGCCTTGTCTTTGCAGTAAAACAGAATAGCTGCATCTCTAAATAGCAGTAATTTTTCCTGAAGTTTTGTTTTATAATCAGTGAAATTCTCTTGGTGAGCATCACCTAAATTAGTGAGAATGCCTTCATCAGCTTGGATGATATAAGCTAATCTTAACATTTCACCCGGCAAGGAAATTCCGGCCTCCAGGATATGATATTGAGGACCCGTATTCATCTGGAGGATAGAAATGGGAACTCCTGATTGAGAATTATAAGATTTTGGATTTTTTGCAACGGAGAAAACCTTGGAGAGGAGCTGGGCTAACCACTCCTTAACTACGGTCTTACCATTGCTGCCTGTAATAGCCAGTACCTGCCCCGTAAAGCTCCTTCTGTGGCAGGCCGCCAATCGTTGAAGAGCCAGCAGGGTATCCGGAACGGAGATAAAACCGGC
>JAUVKA010000412.1 GCA_030592205.1 Bacteroidota bacterium
TATGAAGATGAAATACGGCGGCTGGATCAATTCCATCCCATCCATAACTTCCGGGGGGACCTATACACTCGAATCCCTTTCAAATAATCCCTATGCTGCTTATAAAATTGCCTCACCTAACTCCTCCAGTGAGTATTTTGTTATAGAATACCGGCATAAAACCGGCCAGTTTGAGTCGAGTCTGCCAGGATCAGGCCTCATTATTTACAGGGTTAATCCCTCCATTGATGGAAATGCTGATGGGCCGCCTGACGAGGTTTATGCTTTTCGTCCTAATGGTACTACCACCACTAACGGAGATATCTATAAGGCTTATTTTAGTGCCCAGGCTTCCAATACAAGATTTGATGATAATTCAAATCCTTCCTGCTTTCTGAGCAATGGCTCATCAGGGGGTATAAAAATCCAGAATATTGGATCAGCTGGAACTACTATTTCATTCAATGTGGTTATGGGTAGCAGTTTCCAGCCACCAAGGAATCTTACTGTCTCGGTTGCAGGTAGTTCCGTAGGCCTCAACTGGCAACAGCCATTGGCCGGAAACGGCACTTTGTCGGGTTATAAAGTTTTTCGTGATGGGAATCTGATTTCAACCATCAGTAACCCTGTTACACTAAGCTATTCTGATAACGGACTGGCAAACGGACAGTATAACTATTATTTAAAAGCTACCTACACCTCCCCCACAGGTGAATCGGCTGGATCCAATGTGGCAACCGCGAATATTGGAACTACCGGACAGGCTGATCTATTAATCATCGATGCTGAGGTTAACCCAACTAGCATTGAACCTGGTGGGAGTTTTGATATTGCTTGTTTGTATAAGAATAATGGTGCAGTCAAAGCTGGGGAGAGTATTTTGAGATTATTCTTTTCTTCCGACCAAAATCTGGATGGATCGGATATTCATTTTGCATACGGAACAATGGACCCTCTTGATCCAGGAGCTGCATTGACTATTTCCGGTGAAGAACTTTCTGTACCATCAGGTATAAATGCCGGGAATTGGTATGTGCTGTTTGTGGCTGATGCCGACGAAAATGTTGTTGAATCGAATGAGAACAATAATATTGGGGTAGTGGGGGTCACAATTACTTCTGAAGGCTTTAATCCTCCAAGAAATCTAAATGGTACTGTTTATGGAACATCAGTAGATCTTTTCTGGGATATTCCAGAGAGCGGATCTGCTACCTTAAGCGGCTATAAAATATATAGAAATAGTCAGTTGATTAAAACTGTAAATGATCCGGGATCACTTGAGTATTCCGATACAGGTCTTTCATCAGGCAGCTATACATATTATATAACTGCTATCTATTCTTCTCCATCCGGGGAATCTGACCTATCTAACCCTTTGAGTGTTACTATTACATCCTCAAGCCGTGCCGATTTGCTTGTCCTGAATCAAAAGGTATCCCCTGATGCGATTAATCCGGGAGATCTTGTTGAAATATCATGCATCCTGATCAATAACGGGGATGCCGTAGCCGGAGAAAGTACTCTGCGCTTATTCTTTTCAAGAGATGAAATATGGGATAACCAGGATATTGAAATGGCTTATGGTGCTTTTGGGGAGTTAGACGCGGGTTATTATTATGATATTGTTGGAGAAGATATTCAGGTTCCGAATGACTTGCCAAATGGGGTCTGGCAGGTGCTGTTTATTGCGGATGCTGATGAGGAGGTGACAGAGTCAATTGAGTCAAATAATGTATCTGTATTTCAGATTACTGTTGGATCCACTAGTTTTAATCCACCCAAAAGCTTACGTGCATCAGTTTCCGACAGGGATGTTACCCTTACCTGGGATGCTCCAGTTGCCGGCAATGGCGTTCTATCAGGTTTTAATGTTTTCAGGGAAGGTGCTTTTATTGCACTTATCAATGATCCCGCAGAGTTAAATTTCAGGGATAGTGGACTTGAACCCGGTGAATACCAGTACTATGTGACGGCAAACTACATTAATCCTTCTGGAGAATCCTCATCATCAAATATCGTTTCTGTGGAAATCATATCTTCCGGTGATCCCGACCTGGTAATATCTGATGCAAGTGTAGATCCGGCTCAACTTGATCCTGGTGGAACCATATCTGTTAGTTGTAAGCTTAGTAATCTGGGCACCGTGTTGGCTGGAGAAAGTATGATGCGGGTTTATATTTCCAAAGACGAAATTGTAGATGCTCAGGATGAAGAACTGGCCAGTGGTACTATGAGTCCTGTTAATCCCAGTGAATACATTCAGGTCACTGGCAGCGATCTGGGACTTCCTTCCTCAATTTCATCCGGAATGTGGTACATCATTTTTGTGGCAGATGCGGATGAAAATGTGAACGAATCAAATGAGCAAAACAACAGTGCATCTCTTTTAGTTAGTGTTGGAGAATTGGTTTTTAATCCTCCTCTAAATCTTCGTGGGAATATTTCGGGGAATTCAATTGAATTGTTATGGGACACTCCTGAGCCAGGTCAGCCGAATCTTATTGCGTATAATGTGTATCGTAATGGAGCATTTTATTCAAGAGTAGATATTTCTGGCAGCCAAAGTTTTACAGACGGCCAGCTCGACTATGCAACTTATTCTTATGAGCTTACAGCTGAGTATGAAAATCCTGCAGGAGAATCAAATCCCTCAAATGAGGTGATTATTACAATCAGTTCTGATTCAAAACCAGATCTTACAATACGTAATGCAGTCGTATTTCCAACTTTTCTTGATCCAGGGGGCGTGGTGTCTATCTCATGTGACTTGCTAAACACAGGTAATGCTCTGGCAGGATACTCTCAGCTGAGGTTATTCCTGTCGAAAAATGATGTTTTGGATTATGCTGACCAGAGTCTGGCTTATGGTTCAATGGATCCTATTGACCCGGGTTCAAGCATCAATATTACAGGAGAAGACTTACCCATTCCTGAAAATCTGACCTCAGGTGATTGGTTTGTCTTTTTTGTTGCTGATGCAGATGAGGAAGTGAGCGAATCAATAGAGGATAACAATATTACATCTATCCAGATTAGTGTGGCAAGTAAAAAACCTGACCTGGTGATAACAAGTATATACCTGATAAGGGACTACGCCAATCCTGGAGATAATATGCGTTTGACCCTTTTTATTTATAATGATGGCCTTGGTGTTACTGCTCCCTCAAAAGTAAGTTTTTACCTGTCGAAGGATGAATACTTAGA
>JAUVKA010000065.1 GCA_030592205.1 Bacteroidota bacterium
GAGAATTCTCCTAAGTACTTTCTATTTTCTAGTAACGGCATGTATTGCATAGAACGGCTAAACTGACCACCCTTGTCCGTTTGAAAGTGACCACCCTAAACCCGGCTCAAATTGACCACCCCTGTCCGGCGCAAAGTGACCCCCCTAAAATTCAACCTCAAAAAGAACGTTTTCACAAGCTATCCTTGTTAAACAAATTTACGTTTTTATTTTAATTTTCATTATCTGTCTCATTTTCTGGATTCCCTCGCTTCTTTCTCATCGATTCTCCATGGAGTTCAATCCTGTGTGATTGATGTACGATACGGTCTAAGATGGCATCTGCCACAGTCTTCTCTCCAATAACACTATGCCACTCGCTTACTGGTAGCTGGGAAGTAATGATAATAGATCCCTTCCCATGTCGGTCTTCAATGATCTCTAAAAGATTCAAGCGGTTTTGGTTATCCATAGGCTGCAGGCCAAAGTCATCCATGATCAGCAAGTGTTGGCGCTCAATGCGCGCCAACTCTTTCAGGTAACTCCCATCAGCCTTAGCCATCTTCAACCGAGCCAGCAGTTTGGCTGTATTGTAATACACAACCCTGTAGCCTTCAATGCAAGCCTGATACCCCAGGGCAGAAGCGATATAGCTTTTTCCTACCCCTGTACTTCCTGTAATTAGTATGCTCTCACCCTTTTTAATATATCCACCAGATGCATACCGGATGATTGTGTTCTTGTCAATGCTACGCTGGTCATAGATAATGTTCTCAACCGAGGCCTTGTAACGAAAGCGTGCATTTTTGATCCCGCGCTCAATACGCCGGGTATGCCGGTCATCATATTCAGCCTCAATAAGCATGGCCAGCAGTTCATCCTGGGTGTACCCATCCATCTTTCCAGTCTCAATAGCCCCCATAAAGGCATGGTGCATGCCATAGAGCTTCATCTGTTTCATTTTAAATAATGTTGTGTCATTCATTGTCTTTGTTTTTATTGATAATAGTTTTTACCTCTAATATTCTGGTGTTTAGGTAATGGTTCATTTGTTTCAGGTTCATCCTGGATCTGATCAAGATTCTGGTCCAGTATTCGTTGAATGATCTTGTAATTGTAAATGCCATACTCCTGAGCCCTTCTACAGGCATTGATCAGGCGCGGGCGGCCAACCTTCCGTACCATTGATAAGATTCCCATACAACTCTTATAAGCCTGCTCAGGATGCTGTTTCTTTTCCAGAACCCGGGTGATATATATTTTAACAGAGTCGTCTATATCGGCTCCCCAGTTGATAAAGCGTTGCGGGGTCCACTCGGTCATATGCCGATGAGCAGTAGCCATATGGTCGGTAAGGGTAGTGTAATTGTATGGTGCTTTATCACGTTTGTGCAAGGCTATGCGGTTGTACTTATAATAGATATCAACCTGGCTTGAGCAGTAAAGGATCTTTACCTTCTTACGGATGTATTGATAAGGAACGCTATAGTAATGCTTATCAGCTGAAAGGTGAACATGGCCGTTTTGCATTACAGTTACAAAAGCATGATTCTTTATTTGATAACGTGTTTGGGCTAAAGGCATCAGCTCTTTCTTCTCTACCTCTTCAAACAACATCTTTCGAGTGTAGTTCCTGTTGGAGAAGTTGGTTGTGTTATGCTTTTCAAGAGCTTTGAATATGGCCTGGTTCAGAGATTCCAGATCATAAAAGACCTGATCCCTAATCACGCTGTAAATACGCGTATAGAGTATCCTGACGGCTCCTTCAACCAGGGATTTATCTTTGGGCTTATACACTCTTGCCGGTAAGACAGTCGTCTGGTAATGCTCGGCAAAGTCAAGGAAAGTTTCATTCAGTGTAGGCTCATAACGATTCGATTTTGTGACAGCCGCTTTAAGATTATCTGGGACAATGGCCTGTGGGACTCCCCCGAAGTAGTGCAGAGCATTTTCAACCGAATGAATAAAATCGTCCCGTTTTTGGCTCATGCTGGCCTCGGCGTATGTATACTGACTGCTCCCGAGCGTAGCCACAAAAAACTGAATAGGGGTTACTTCTCCGGTTTCCTTGTTAATGATCTCCAGGGTTTTACCTGCATAATCTACATAGAGTTTATCCCCGGCCTTGTGGGTCATCCGCATCGATGGGTTGACCTTCTTGCTCCATTTGTTATACCGGATGTTGAACTGTGTCTTTCGAAAGCCATCCGGATGTTTAGCGATATATTCCTGCCATATGATCATTCGGGTTACGCCAGTCTTTTTCAGCTCTTTCTCCATATAAGGAAAGAACTTATAAAGAGTCATCTCCCGTGATGATTGCCCAACAGCAGGCTTTTCAATAAATAACTTTTCCAATTCAAGATCACTCAATTGGTTGAGCTGTTCAATGCTTAGATTCAAGGCATTGAGTTCGATTAGATATTTCTTAACCGTGTTACGTGACAGGTTTAAATAATTGCTGATGAACTTCTTGCTTTTTCCATTTAAATAAAGCTGTAATACTTTTCTGAGTTTACTCATAGTTATTGGTTTATTAGCCATAATTAATACTGATTTAACTGTTCAGCATCGAAATTATAACTTCAATAACTTGTGAAAAAAACGTATTTTTAAGGGGTGGTCAATTTGAGCCGGACAAGGGGGGTCACTTTCAGCCGATCTCGGGGGGTCAATTTGAGCCGGGTTTAGGGTGGTCAGTTACAAACGGTATTGGGGGGTCAGTTTGACCGTCCTATGCAACATGGGGAGGGAAACCCTCAAATAGACTATTAAACGGTAAAGATATCTGGAAGATACGGTTTTATGAATCTGAAAAAACCAAAGAGCTTCTTCTTAACGAGATTGGGAGTAAAACTAGTAATGATGCATTATTTTCAATTGCTTCTCGTTATGCTACACCTGAAGTCAATTCAAGAGTAGCAGACTTTAATGCAAATTACGCATTCTCACGAGTAATATTGACTACAGTTTTAATTGCCTCAGGGTTTGCTATTTATTTGCATTACGATTCTTTCTATGTATACTTAATCACGATCCCTTTGATCTTTATTGCGTGGTATAGAAGTAAGCAGCGAGGGTATTATTATGCTAGGGAAGTATTAAGGACCTACCTCAATGTCAAGAACAAGGAATAGCATCACTGATCAACGAATATTAAATTTCCATCACTTATAAGCAATTGTCGCACCTGTCGCACAAAATATATGCGACATATGCGACACATGCGACAATCCCAACGTTTCCGGGCCTCTAAGACGCTTTCTTGACCCATCTGGCCACTGTGGCATGATGAACACCTAACTCCTTCCCTACATCTCTTGTTGACCTTCCCTCAGCACAGAGTTCCTGGGCCCTTAAGATCATCTCAGGGGGATGACTCTTACCACTAGAATTTCTAAATATATATTCACTTTCATCCACATTCTCCTCAAGTAGTTCAAGGAAGATCTCTGTTTCATCCGGATTATCGCTAATAGAAATCAGGTTCACTCCAATTGAGCCTTCCTTCTTATACCTGCTTTTAACCAACTTCAATAATAATTGACTATCCCCTTTAGCTTTTCTTAGCATGAAAACCTGATCAGCATAATCATACAAGGCCCCTGGTCCGTATAAAAGGTCTGCATGGCCATCCTGACCACTTGTCCCCTTATTAGTATGGTTGGTTAACAGAACCGTTGAATTATACTGCTTACGCCATCCTTTAATTAAAGTAAAAATTTCTAATACTGATTCATTATTCAATTCCGTTTTCTGTTCATTTCGGTTCAGGAAACTCATAAACATTTTGAAACTATCAATAATGACCAATCTTGGCCTGATCCGAGCAATCTGATTTTCGATATCTTCAATGGTCAGCTTCAGATTTTCTTGGATATTCAGGGTGTAGAGTGTGTGCAATTCCGGTCCTTCTCGAAGGAAAGGGATTCTAATAGGTTCAAGTATTAACTTAAAATCAGATTCCGGAATCTCCAGGTTAACAAAAAGAACATCTCCATGGCCATCCATTGGACAACCAAGGAATTCTTTCATGCCAAAGATCATGTGATAGGCCAGGCTCAGGCACAATCGTGTTTTCCCCGTTGCACGTTCAGCACCAACAATGTTAAAACCACCAAGAAAAATCAATGGATCCACTACAAACTTTGGACTATAATCCTTGTACCATTCGAGTAGATCTATGTCTCGCGTAGGATTTACAATATCTGGGTCAAGAGCCGGGTCATATCCCTTGTATGCCTGCTCAACGGCATTAAATGGTATTCCGAAATCAGGTAAATCAACCTTATTCCTATCAAGGATATGCAAGATATCAGTTTTGGGTACTGTGTAATTCATTGACTGGATCTCATCAGCATTTGTATTGGCAAAGAAATCAGTAGCTCCCAGAACAGTTTCTATAATAAATGCTTTTCTTTCTTCGTCCTCAGTTGTAGTATTAATATATGCTATCAATTGCTTAGCATCGGGTTTATCAAAGTTTATATTCATGGAAGTTATGACCTCAAACAGGTGATTTCCTTCTGTATTCCTTAGTTCAAATATATTTTTACTCATTTTACTTAACTTTAATCGGTTTGTTGAATTTTCATTTTTATTAATTATGGACGGGAAACGCCCGGAATCCTTGACATTTTCAGGAATTGAAAACAACTTATCCCCTATCCTTCTGCCGGGTCGTCAAGAATAAAAACCCTTGGGTCTTTTAGAAAAACCTAAATCCTTAAGGTTTCCGGTCTTTTCCGTCATTTTTAAACCTGTTTTTATCGGGGTTTTTAAATGGCATTTTATTCCTGTAGGGAAAAGGGGTATTAATAAGTCTCCTTGAAATGTCAACAGACTGTTTTTCAGACCAATCATAAAAAGGTTCAATATCGAAATAGGTAAAATTTAGTACTGTTTTAAGCATGGTTTAAAGGTGGTTTTAAATAGGGTTTTAATGATGGTTTTAACCAGGTTTTAACCAGGTTTTAGCGAGCAATTTTAAGTCTTGCCTGCTCATTAAATTCATCCTGGGTCAATTGCTTTCCACTATCCCGGTAGGCTTCTATTTCTGATCTCTTGAAATACAGCTTCCCTCCTTTTTTATAGTGAGGGATTTCTCTTTTATGGGTCATTCGGTAAATGGTATGCCTGGACACTTTCAGGAATGCAGCAACTTCCTTCAGATCCATGACGTCTTTTTCATGGGACTTATTAGTATTATCAGAAGCTTGAATGGCTTCAGATACTGATTCGTGTATAAATTCCCGAAGTTCTTGTAGGGAAACCTGAATAAAGACGTGTTGCTTCATGACTTAGTCCTTTAAGTTCGTGAAGCAAAGGTGTGGTGGGAAGATCTCTTAAAAAATTACAGTAATTTTTTAAAAGTTTTTTATTCCTTCAAATTCCTGATTAACTATTTCTTACATTTTGAGATTTTTTCAAATTTGGGGATGTATCCTTCAGAATAAATCTGGTCAAGTACATACTCTTTTGAATCCCTATCGAAAGATGGTTTTAATATTTGACTGATTGTTTTCGATTTTGTAAATGCTTTCTGGATTTTAATGTCGTCAACCTCATCAATCCATCCATTTATTTTAAGGGCAACAAACAAATCAGCCAATTCCTTTTGTTTTCCATTCCACTTAATCTTTTCAGAATCTTTAATGGCTGAAATTTGATCCTCAGTCGACCAATAGCCTTTGTCCATCCATTCATCGATGGTTTTTATTCTGGCCTCATCATATAAAATCTGATACTTACGCACGAGTATGGTTAAAAATCGAAAATAGGACCGTTTGTCATTATTATAACTTTCCTTCATGTGAAAGCCCAGGAAAGTGTCCAGCTGCATAAGATCCACTTGCCTGAGCTTGAAAGCAAAGAAGAATTCAAATACATCTGGTTTTTCATCTGCTCTCTGTATGACATAGGATATACCATAATCACAAATAATCCAATTAACATCACCACAATCTGATTTGGTTTTGGATAGATAGAAATACGTAAATGGCGGAAACCGGTCATCTGATAGATTGGCTATATTCTGTTCGAATTCCTTCTCTTTCTCCTCATACAACTCATGATGGCCCGTTTCCTCAGATTTGCCACAAAGGCCATTATCTTGTAAGAGGAAAAGTAACTTTAATTCCATATCCTCTATCAGGTCTTTATGGTTGTCTCCTGGTTTCCAGTTCAAATATTCGTGCTCGTAGATTTCTCCGGTTTTGATCTGATATTTATCTACATCTGCCATACGTTTAAAACAAATAGATTTAGTGATGCCTGGTTTTAGTGATGCTAACCGCTAAAATACAAAACTTAAAAGCACGAGATTGCTTTTACAGTTACCCAAGTCAATAGTGTCTCCTGGTTCATGTACAATTGGCACTTTCGGATCCAATGTGCATTCATATGAAGTATTGTGACATAATTAGTTTAGATCCATTTTAAATTAAAATTACAACTCCCTGATAATACACTCTATATAATTTCATGTCTCATTTATATGGGTAACCTTTTCGAAAAAACGGTATTAACTAGTAACTGAATAAAAACAAATTAACCCGACACTACTACTTCTTGATCCATTCATGGGCTGCTGTGATCTGGAATTAACTTTAATAGAAAGTAATACGCTATTCTCTCTTAGGAGAGATATATATACTACTTATATGAGATAAATTCTATTATTAATTCCCTATAAAAACCAAAAACCATGAAATTAAAGTATTTAGCTATTGTAGCACTAGTCGTAAGTGCCTTAATTGTTACAATTCGTTGTTCAAAAGATTCAAATGAACCGGAAATAAACCAATCCGAGCAAATACAGCAGGAGTCAGAGGCCGTTGTAGCTCACATTTTGGCTTTTAAGGAAAGGATGGAGTTTTGCATTCAGAACCCAACTCTAAAAAGTACAGTATTCTATACGCCGGGAGAAGCTGTTATTGAAATTGAATCTGCCCTTAGTCTAACGTATTGTTATTCCAACATAGATGTTAGAGAACAAACGATTAATACTTCAGTATTAGCTATGCCACTCCAAGGAGGTCAAATTTCCGAATCAGAACTAGCTTTATTTCATGAAGAAGTTATTGATTCTCTACAATATCACATGATGAATATTGACTATAACGAGAAGAAACTAATGGTTGTTGATATGAATTTCATAGGGCTCGATAGCAATGACGATGCAATTGTCAATGTTATTTCTATTATTGCAAATAATCAAGAAGTTTTACTCTATGAAGATTCTTGGTGGTATGGTAATGAAGCAGGAACTTGTTCTGGAGCAGCCACGCCTGAGGATGCAACAACACAACTTCAGGCAAGAGTTATTCAGGAGATGCTTCCTGAACCATCCTCCGGTTATAGATGGTTTTGGATCTATCCACACACGGAAACCTATTATGCGAATACCAGCACACAGTTAGATCCCACACCTGATAATTATTGCGATTATAAGCTTTTTTGGGCAATAAAGACATATGGTATTGGAGATGATGAAAAGTGCTTATCAACTTATGAAATGGGTTTTTACGAAGGTTATTACATTGAGCTAGCAGAAGGATTAGAAAATACCTGGTCTGACGACTTTAAAAACTGTGTTGTCTTATACCATACGGATGGTTCTCAATCTAATCCAGATAAAATTGAACATACCCTAACAGTTACGGTTGGTGATCGGTATCGTATTGCTATTGGTGTAGAGTCTCTAATACCAGAATAGATTATGGTTCGAAAGCTTATTTGTGTATTGCTATTCATTATCCTATTAGTATCATTTATTCAGGGGCAAAACATCGCCTTTGAGTATACACTGAACTATTCAGAGACCGGTGTAACACCACGAGAATTTATTCAAAATCAAGATGGTTTATTGATCGGCCCAGTTTTATATAGTGAATATGAAGGTGATACGATACGAAAGTTATTTCCACGACTTTTCACATTTGACGAGAATGGTGATACCGCTAGCATTTCTTTTCAAAAGCTCGATACTCTATTCGATATTCAGTCCATAACTGAAATAAAAATTGAACCCTTTGGGTATCTGCTTTGGGGGAAATACTATCCAACTCAAGCGTTTAGCACTGATGTAATCGAAGTTTTAATTCGTACAGACTATGAGTATAATACACTTTGGGAGAAGCATTTTGACTTTGGATACAATTATGTAGCCACTTGCCGAGAAGTTTTACAAACCAAGTATAGTGAATTGCTGTTAGCATGCAATCCTGATGATTTCAATATGTATATGTATAAACTATCGAATGATGGTGATAGTCTTGATTTTAAACATTATGGAGAGGACAGTGCAGGGAGTATTCAAAGTCTGACTTACAATTTCGATTCTACGGCATTCCTATTACATACAAATCGCTCACATTGGCAGCCCGGTGTAGCTTTAAATAGAATGATCGAAATTGATAGTCTGTTGAATCAAGTGGATGTCTTAAAATATCCAGACTGGTATGATATGTCATTTAGAACAGTATTATGGGAAGGTAATAAGTTTCTCTCTTGTGGTGATGAATGGACAGCCAATTCCAATGAAGTGAAGAGATATTTTGCAGCATATTTACTTAATGATTCACTAGAAACACTAAAAACTGTTCAACTTACCAATCCAGACACAAATTCTACTTCAGCCTGGTGGCGGAACATGGATACCGTTGGCAAATTTGTCTATCTCGGTGGATCTTTCGATGGTGATTATCATTCAAGTAATGATACCTCCTGGTACTATGTTGCAATGCTTAATGAGGACCTGGATTTAGTCTACGAAAAGTACATAGGGGGTGATAAACATTATTGGTGTGAGTGCATTACCGCTACTGATGATGGAGGTGTATTTCTAAGTGGAGCATGTTTTGATATTGATTCGACATCTCAATACCACGATGCTTATTTTGTGAAACTAGACACTATTGGTTTACCCCTTACTTCTTCTTGGGATTTTAATAGACGCATTGCTGACGCGACATTGTATCCCAATCCTGGATCATATTCTTTAAATGTTAGGACAAACCTTAAAGGTGTCTGGATATGGCTTTATGACATTAATGGGAAATTGATGTTGAGCCGAGAACTATGTAATAACATAACACGATTAAATACAAGTTATTTACCCGCTGGTACATATATCTACTCGATAGTTTCAAAAGATCAAATAGTACAAAGCGGAAAATGGATTAAAAAACAAAAACAATAAACCATGAAAACATTATATCAAATTATATTTCTCTTTTCGATTATTCTCGGAAGTAGTGCTGTTTATTCTCAAGACTGTACGAACTGTCCAGGTGAATCATCGAATAATGGGATCAATTCATCAGCGATTGGCCACAGCTCAATTTCAATAGGAAACTCTGCTTTCGCTTCGGGATTCGAAAGTATTGCTGAAGGAAGTTATTCTACTGCAATGGGATTCGGCGCCTGGACAGAGTCATCACACTCTATAGCATTGGGGAAGTGGGTCAAAGCCACTGGCGATAACAGTATTGTGATAGGTAGCGGAGTACCGAATGCAAACATCTATCTGGAAAATAGTGATGGTCCAAGCTTTATGGTTGGGTTTAGCAGCAGATATCCAACCTTATATGTTTCTGATCCATATGTTATAGGAGGTAATTTTACAGAAACAGGTAGAGTCGGAATTGGGAATGTAACCGAGCCAGAAGCAAAGCTCCATTTACAGGCTGATGCCGGAGAAACGGCAGCAATTTTTATCCAGCCAGACAATTGGCTTGAGGGTGAAAGTGCAAACCTTGCACTGGGAACTCTTAGTTATGGAATTACGAGTGACAAAGATTATGGTTTTGTTTTTCGCTCAGCAAATGATTATTTGTTTAAGGACGGGAAAATGGGCATTGGATCATTTCATTCAAAAGAACCCGAAGCAAAGTTACATATTAAGTCTAGTTTGGGTGAAGAAGCTAGTATTTTTATTGAGCCTTTTAGAGATGACATAGAAGGAGGCAATGGAGATGAGAAATCCTGGAGTGGAAATTTGTATTTAGGCACAAAAACAAATATTCTTTCTGGCGTTACTGGACTTGGTTTACTTTATACTACTTCCCAGTATCATGCTTTTCAGGGTGGCAATGTTGGAATTGGAGTACTTGAACCAGAAGCCCTATTACATGTCCAAGATCAATCAGGTGCTTTAATGCACACAGGAGCTAGAACAACATTAAAATCAACTGGCAGCTATCCAGCAACGTTTAGATTCACTGACGGCCTGGTCTTGTGGGACTTGGTCCACTGGTCTCCCCAACAAAGTCTAAATTTTAAACATAACTATGAGGATAAAATGATTGTTTCTGCATATAATGGAGTATGGGCGGATGATATGATCACTGTTACAGATTTGAATATCGACAATATAGAAGTGTCTACAGATGCATATATAAATGTCATACAAGCTGGTGAGAACCAGAAGGGAAAAGCGGCAGAATTCAAAACAGCTGATGGGGAAAAGATGTTTTTTGTACCAAAATTATCAGGATGGGGATATAGCCCACTTTCACGAAATGGCGATGCCGGGATCTTTTGGTCCGACGGATTAGGGTCTGGAGGACAAAATGCTTCTGGAGGTTTTGTAATTGCTGCTCACTATGATGGTGCAGGAACAGGTATTAAAATTGATGGAAATGGAAACGTCGGAATTGGTACTGGAGAACCCGATGCAAAACTTGATGTAAATGGTAAACTGCAGGTAACTGGATCAGACCACCCAGATGGTGCAAGTTTTGTAGTCAATAACCAGGAACAGTATCCTACCTTTGTAATTTTCCCAACTGGTCAAACATTCATTTCAAATAAACTGTGGGCTCAAGAGATTGAGGTTTTAGCTAACGTAGACTGGCCAGATTTTGTGTTCTCAGAGTCCTACAAGCTCACACCACTCGGGGAAGTTGAAAGTTTCATCAAGGAAAACAACCATTTACCTGATGTTCCAAGCCAGGAAGAGGTAGCGGAAAACGGGATTAACCTTGGTGAAATGGACGCCTTATTACTCCAAAAAATAGAGGAATTGACATTATATATCATAGAGCAGGATAAGAAGATTGATATGTTAAATGAACGGATTGAAGATTTGTCGAATTACAAATAGGTTTGATCCAAGTTTATTTATTCACTTCAAAACTTTTTCGTTATGAAAAATATAATTCTAAAAATATTTTTAGTTACAATATTTGTCGTTCCATTACATTCTATTTCTCAGACGTTACAAGAAAACCTTGAAAAATATTGGCATTTCAAGGAAAACTTGAAGACGGAGTTTATGTTTTATACAAACAGTTCATATGATATTGCAGGATCTAATATTATTGCTGAAAACCGCAAATATCTCGAATTTACCTACCAACAACAGGGCCCTGAATTTGTAAGATGGGCAGATGCACCTTTTGCTCATGGACATTATCTTGGTGTCTTGGCAATGGAGTACTATTTATTAAAGGAAAATGGACAGGATGTTACGGAAACTTTAAATGAACTGACACAAGCTCTGTTTACTTATGTTAGGCTGGACCTATCTGCGGAAACTGTTTGGGGCTGGGATCCTGAATATAATGGCTATTTTCTTCGTGATGATGTTGACAATGCCGGCCCAGCAGCACAATATTTTTCAGGCAATGAAATAAAAAGTGATTGGGTGGATCAATATGGTGAAAGAAATACAGTAAGCCAAGATCAGGTCTGGGGTATGTTATTGGGTTTGCGTCTTATTCACAGGCTTGTGGACGATGACTATAGTTTGGACTTGGCGGCAAATATTGCACACACAGTGGTGTATGGTATGAAAGCAGACAAAAAATCTTTCTCCTTACCACCTAGGCGAAGGTGGGCAATTTATGACCCATATTGGGGAGAACCTGTACCACGCGGTGGTGAATGGTACGAAGTTTCTACTCAATGTTGGGCTTTTGCTAAAGCAGCTGGTATAGGAACAGGAGAGGATGAGCATTACTCCTACTCCGATGAATTTAAATTTGTTTTTAAAGCAGTACAGCTTGCAAATGAAACGATATTCAATGGAGATGAATTTAGGATATCCATATATCTAGTGCTTGGGATACCAGTTGATTGGACCTTGATACTTGAAGGAAAGCCCTATAGTGCATATGGGAATGCAATACTAAGTTGTATAATCAACGAACCTGC
>JAUVKA010000188.1 GCA_030592205.1 Bacteroidota bacterium
AGTTTCATCCAGCATAATGAGTTAGAATGGGAGTATTTCTTTGAGCATAAAAGTACAATAATACAAAGAGTTTCATTCCTTTTTTTTTACTTTTAGACCTTTAATTTTCATGTATGGAGAGAACGGAGAAACAATATAATGAGCTGGTTCGCCGGTGTAAGGAAATCTTTCACAGAAAAATGAAAGATTATGGGACTTCATGGAGGATCATGCGTCCGAGATCAGTAACAGATCAGATTTTCATCAACGCACAAAGGATACAAAGCATTGAGTTGAAGGGCAATCAAAAGGTTGATGATGACATTACATCAGAATTCATCGGCATTGTCAATTACGGAGTAATCGCACTTATCCAATTGGAGCTTGGCCCCGGTGAGCCAGCTGAATTATCTGAAATGGAAGTACTTGACCTATATCAACAAAAAATTGACGAGGCAAAAAAACTAATGATGCGGAAAAATCATGATTATGGAGAGGCCTGGAGAGAAATGCGTATCTCTTCATATACCGACCTTATCTTGATGAAGATATTTCGCACAAAACAAATAGAAGATAATGACGGAAAGACTATAGTATCAGAAGGCATAGCAGCCAACTATCTTGATATGATTAATTATGCCATATTTGGATTGGTTAAATTAATTTTCGAAACATCGGAGGAATAATGCAATCAATACGTTTCATCAGCAAAATTATAGTTGGACTTGTTTTTACCTTTTCTGGATTTGTTAAGTGTATCGATCCACTGGGGACAGCCCACAAATTTCATGATTATTTTGTTGACGCCTTTGGACTGGAATCATTGTTATGGTTGACTTTGCCGGCAGCAATTATTATGTGTGCCATTGAATTCTGTATTGGCATTATGCTGATTTTGAATATCAAAACTTCATGGGCATCATGGCTTGCCCTGATTTTTATGGCTGGATTCACACCGCTAACACTGTATTTAGCTCTGGCCAATCCTGTTAGTGATTGTGGATGTTTTGGTGATGCTTTAATTTTAACCAATTGGCAAACCTTCTTCAAGAACATTGTCCTGGACGTATTTGTGATAATCCTCTTTATTGAAAGGAATAAGTTCAAGGAATTATTTGGAATGAGGCTTAGCAAATATGCTGCATTGATTACCCTATTAGTGGTGTTGGGATTCGAGGCTTTTAGTATAACCTGGCTTCCAATTTTGGATTTCCGTCCTTATTACAAGGGAGCTGATATCCTTGAGGGAATGTCTATTCCTGATGATGCAGCACAAGCCGTTTACGAGACAACACTTTTTTATAAAAAAGATGGAATAACTAAAGGGTTTAGTATCGACAATTATCCTCAGGAAGGCTGGGAGTTTGTTGATACTAAGAATAAACTGATTTCAAAGGGGTATGAACCACCCATTCATGATTTTAGTATTAGTATTGATGGAGAGGATATCACCGAAGTAATACTTGCTGAAGAGAATTATACTTTTTTACTGATCAGTTATGATCTGGATAAGTCCAGTCGTAAGAACCAGGAAAATATTAATACCCTTGCTGAAGGATTGATGAATGCCGGGTATAAGTTTATTTGCCTCACCGGCACACCGGCCGATGGTGAACAGTTTAAACAAGAAACAGAGGCACCATACATATTTGGATTCACTGATCAAACAGCTTTGAAAACCATTGTACGATCGAATCCAGGTTTAATACTTCTTAAAAAGGGTATCATTATCGATAAATGGCATCATAGACAGCTGCCTCTGTTGGATGAACTGCTAAAAATGCTGTAATGTTCCAGTTGTTTCTGGCTGCATTCTGATTATTTCAATTATTTTTGTCCTTATCAATATATTGGTAGATGTAAGCTATTCAATACTTGATCCCAAAGTGAGATTATCATAAAATAATAAAACATGAGAAAAAAAATTGTAGCAGGAAATTGGAAAATGAACACCACTGTGGAAGAAGGCAGGAAACTGGCTGCCGAAGTGAATTCATTTGTAGTCGGTTTGGAAAACAATGATATTGGAGTTGCTATTGCTCCTCCATTCACCCATCTAACAGAAATCGCAAAAAGCATTGACAATGACGCAATATGCCTTACAGCTCAGAACTGTGCTTCTGAATCCCGCGGTGCTTATACAGGTGAGATTTCGGTAGGAATGTTGAAGGCTGCTGGTGTAAAAGCAGTTATCCTGGGGCATTCCGAAAGACGTGCCTATTTTAGAGAGGACTATAAAACACTTGCTAAAAAAACCGATCTGGTACTTGAGCAAGAGATAAAACCCATTTTTTGTATTGGCGAAACTTTGGATGAAAGGGAAGCTGGAATCCAGGCTGATGTTGTTAAGAAGCAACTTTCCGAAAGCCTTTTTCACCTGCAAGCCACATCGATTCAAAACCTGATCCTTGCGTACGAACCTGTTTGGGCAATCGGAACTGGAAAAACTGCCAGCCCCGAGCAAGCCCAGGAGATGCATAAATATATCCGACTGGTCATTGCAGAAAAATACGGGAATGATATAGCTGACAACTTAACCATATTATATGGGGGCAGCTGTAAACCCTCAAACGCCAGGGAGATTTTTAGTCAAGCTGATGTTGACGGAGGCCTGATCGGTGGAGCTGCTCTTAAAGCTGAAGATTTTGGAGCTCTTATCAGCTCTTTCTAAAAGCTGAGTAAAGTTTCCAACTTTGCATAACTTTTGTACCAGGCAATCCGTTAAATTGAGGATTGCCTGTTTTTTTTATGAAGAAACTGTGCTTAATAATCGGGCTGACTTTTGCCTTGCTTCCCCTGCATAGAATATCTTGTCAGGGGCAGGACGAATATAATTTTTTACCCGAAAAAGAAGCTTACAATTTGGAACTTGTACGCTTCTTCGACAAATACGGGAATCAGAGAAACAAAGAATTTCTGCAAGGCTTTTTCGATTACACCGAGAAAACTGAACTTGAAGAGAATGAATGGATTGCGATAGCAGAGATCAGCAATCAATTGATAGCCCGACAAGTAAGATCGTATTCTCACATGTCTGTATTCATTCAGGCTCTTAGCTCTTTTGAGTTTAATCCCGACCGAAACCGCAACTTTCCAATTTGGAGTCGACAGATATACAGCATTCTAAAACAAGAGAAAAAAAAGTTGCAACGTGTGTCGTCATTTTGCGTTTTCACAACAAAATTGCATCAGGAAAATTTATTATTCAACTCTCCTACTGTCAGCTGGAAAATTTCTGCACCTGATTATCGCTTCCAATACAACAAGGAATTTTATGTTCAAACCGGGAATATTAACCTTATAGGATTAGCAGGAAGAGATAGCAGTCGAATTCAGTCGACCTCGGGTAAGTATTACCCCTTTAAGGAATTCTGGACAGCATCCGGTGGCAAGATATCCTGGGAAAGACTTGGATTGGATAATGATTTGGTCTTTGTTAGATTGGATGATTATAGTATTGATCTTTCCCGCTCGGTTTACACTCTTGATTCTGTTAATCTATTTGACAGAAGGCACTTTGATCATCCCATTCCTGGAAAGTTTAATGATAAAATTGTGGTAGGGATGAAACCGGAACGGGCCGGATATCCACGATTTTCATCCTACAAAGTTGATAACCGTATCAAGTCAATCTTTCCAAACATGGATTATACAGGAGGATATAGTCTGGAAGGTTTAAAGAAGGTTGGATCAGGGGGAAACCTTGAAAAAGGAGAACTCCTCATTTTTCAAGGGGATAATCCATTTATGCAATTGAACTCCCAAAGGTTTGTCTTCGATAAAGATGGTGCAAAAGGACTCAATACAGCTGCACTTATTTATCTTGATAGTGATTCCATTATTCACCCAGGCTTATTCTTCCAATATAAAAGATTAAAAAATGAGCTGGTTTTAATGCGAGACGGAACCGGTGCTTCAAGATCAAAGTTTTTCGATTCTTTTCACCAGCTAACTCTGGATGTCGAAATGCTCACATGGTTCCCAGGAGATACCCTCCTTTATCTTTCCGGAATGGTTGGCTCACTGGAAAATATTGCCGTGTTTGAATCGGCCGATTACTTTAGCCTCGAATGGTTTAATGAAATTCAACTTGCCGACCTTAAAAACCCATTAGTTCTGGTGAAGCAATGCGCTGATTATTACCACTCCCGATTCTATTATTCATCCGATCTCTCAAAATTCATGAAACGCCCCTTACATTTCGTGGAGGAGATGTTACTCAATGTTTCCTATCTGGGATTTGTAAGATTTGATCCGAAAACAAAAATGGTTCAGGTTCAGCAAAAAACCTATGATTTCCTGAAGCAGCATGCAGGCAATTTGGATTACGACATCATTAAATTCAGTTCAAACATTCTTCCTCCAAATCCTAATGGAGTAATAAATCTGAGAACCGGGACCATGCAGGTTTATGGTGTTCCAAATGTTGAATTGAGCAAAAGCCGATCCGTTCGGGTTCACCCTGATAAGGAAGTCTTAACCATTTACAGGGGTCGCGACATGTATTTTGATGGCACTGTAGAAGCCGGACTACTCAGTTTTGAAGGATCTGACTTTATATTTAATTATGAGGATTTTCAGCTACACCTGAACACAGTTGATATAATTAATTTAAAAGTGCTTATCCCGCTTGATAAATATTACCAGGAAACTATGATCGTTGATCTCAGTTCTGTAATAGAAAACACCCATGGCGTACTGCTAATTGATGCTCCGGATAATAAAGCAGGCCTTGAGCCCGACAGCACTCCGCAATATCCGCAGTTCAGGTTCGACACCACTGCTTATGTTTACTACGATCAGAAATCTATTCAAAATGGAGCATATACACGTGATAGTTTCTATTTTGAAATCGATCCAACAATTATTAGCGGTCTTAATGACTTATTTTTCAAAGAGAATCTATTTCTTCCCGGAACGTTTCAAACTTATAATATCTTCCCCCCTCTTAAGTTAGATTTAACATACAGAGATGACTATTCTCTTGGGTTTGATACGCTTAGCACACCTGAAGAGGGATACCCGGTTTTCATTGACAAGGGCGTCTTTTATAATAATATCAGCATGAGTACCAGAGGTCTGAGAGGAAGTGGAACCCTCAAGTATCTTGGTAGTACTATAGAATCTGAAAACCTCCTGTTTTTGCCGGATCAGGTAAAAATTGCAGCTAACTCCCTGATAGTTGAAAAGAACAGCTCAACACTTGGAAATCCTGAAATATTCGGTCTAAAACTGGCAGCCACATGGTTCCCTATGAAAAACAGCCTCGTGGTAGATCACACAGATGATCCCCTGAGCCTGTATGGCAATGGAGAATTTGTTGGAAAATTGTATGTGGAACCTGAAGCCCTTCGGGGAGCCGGTACCTTGCATATGGATGAATTTACTGTCACCTCAGATAATTTCTCCATTATGGAAGAACGATTTGAAGTTAAAGACAGTAGATTTCTTATAAACAGTAATTTCCAGGATAGCATTGGAAAAAGTATTAGCTCAGGGGAACCCGATTTTATTGCTAATCATGTATCAGGATCAGTTGATTTAAAAAATCGGATGGCTGAATTTACCGGAGTTGAAGATCAGCCAAGCTCCTTATTATTCCCCATTAATAAATATAAGTCTGATCAGAGTTCGTTCACATGGAACATGACTGAAAATACACTGGCATTGGGTCAGAGTCGTCTTACATCAACCAGGAAAGATCAGAATTCACTAAGTTTTGAAGCTGAAAGTTCTATTTACGACATCAACAGTTATACCATTGAAGCAAGTAATGTTCCGTACTTTGAAGTAGCGGATGTACGTATTTATCCCGGAACCGATATAGCAACCATTCGAACAAATGCTAATCTGGATTCCTTGCCGGGATGCACAATTATTCCAAGGGATACTACTCTGGGACATGAATTCAGAAATACTCTGGTCCGAATACGAGGTAAAAACAACTATTCCGGGTCAGGAAATTATATTTATAAAGACATTGCAGACAGAGAACTGTTATTGCCTTTTTCTGAAATTGGAGCCAGATCGGGTAAACCAAGCAAAGGTAAGGCAACTGTCAGTCCGGATGAACCCTTCCTGATGAGTCCGGAATTTGCTTTCCAGGGAACAGTTGAATGGAAGAACAATGAAAAATTATTAAATTTTGATGGTTCATTTATGCTCACTCATGATTGCCCAAACAATACAAAAAAGTGGGTTCTATTCAATTCTTATATAGATCCTTCCAATGTGACCATCCCTATCGACAGCCTCCCCAAAAGCCTCAATCGGGAAAACCTTTACCAGGGTTTTTATTTGAGTCAGCAGCCTGTTGAACTTTATTCTACCTTCCTTGGATCCCATATCAGCCATTCGGATCATCCAGTAATATCCACTTATGGAGAAGTAAGATATGATTACGATCAAGGCCAATATATCATTGGGGCAGTATCATTAAAGGATACTCTTCAACCTGAGCCGGTAATAAGCCTTGATAGGAACAACTGCCTTGCTACCGGGACAGGGATTCTTGACTTAGGCCTCGATTTCGGGCGAGTTGAAATGCTTACAAGCGGGGAAATAAGCCATGACCTGCTTAGTGATTCCATTTATTCAGATCTTGTAATGGCAGTCGATTTCTTTCTCGATGATAAACTTCTTGCCAATTTTGCCAATACTTTAAACAGCAAGGGAGGATTGAAACCTATAGATTATTCCCGTCGTTCGTATAAAAATTCTATTATTAATTGGCTTGGGAAAGAAAGAGGGCAAGAACTTCTCGACGAATTGAGTTTAATGGGGAGTTTCAGAAAAGTCCCTGAAGAATTTAACCATACTCTTCTATTCACTGATTTGAAGATGAAATGGAACCCTGGCAGAGGCTCCTATCAATCAGTGGGCAAATTTGGAATTGGTAACGTTCAGGATCAGTCTGTCAATAAACTAGTTGATGGCCATTTGGAATTGGTCCACCGCCGTGGGGGAGATACATTCACCCTTTACATTGAATTCGACACAAATTCATATTTTTTCTTCTACTATAATCGTGGCCTTATGCAGGTTCTTGCCGGTCCCGCTTATGAAAATTTCAATAACTGGCTAAGAGCTATCATACCAAAGAGATGACGTATGAAAACCAGGAAAGGACAAGGACGTTTTGAGTTTGCACTCGGCCAATTCCGACTGGTGCGGAATTTCCTTGATGAAATCAATTCAAATTAAATAGTAAAACCGGCTTATAATAGAATAATGAACCTATTTTATACTCCTGATATCCACGGAAAAACCTGGAGGCTTTCTGAAGACGAGTCAAAACATGTGATTAAGGTTCTACGTTTAAAAGCAGGTGATACAATTAACATGACTGATGGACGTGGTGGACTATATACAGCCAGGATCCTGGAAGATCATCCAAAAAGATGTTTTCTGTCAGTCGTGGATTTACAATCTGAATATGGAAAAAGAGATTATTTTATTCAAATTGGTATTGCTCCGACAAAAAACATCGACCGTTTTGAATGGTTCCTGGAAAAAAGCACAGAAATTGGTATTGATGTTATTTCCCCCATCATATGCCAGAGGTCAGAACGCCGCCAGATCAAACCAGAGCGACTAAACCGGGTGATTACTGCAGCAATGAAA
>JAUVKA010000154.1 GCA_030592205.1 Bacteroidota bacterium
ATTGCTTTACTGAGTTCTTTAAAGAAATAATAGGTGATAAAACCTGACACTACGAATTTCAGGCTAGTGCCAATCAAGAAACCCAGAAGTGAACCTAATCCAGAACGAACAGCCTTTTTCAGGTCTTCTGAATGAGTAAGCTCCCCAACAACGGCCCCCACAAAGGGACCAACTATAATACCTATGGGAGGGAAAAAGAAAAGCCCTAATAACAATCCGATTGTTGCACCCCAGGTTCCTCTTTTTGTTCCGCCAAATTTTTTAGTCCCCCAAATTGGGGTTAGGAAATCCAGGGCAGTAACTAAAGCTACCAGTCCTGCCCAAATCATTAAGAATTTCTGTTCATACTGAACTGCCGAGCTTAGATGCAGTAGAATAAGTCCTGCATAACTTATTGGAGGGCCGGGGATTATTGGAATAATACAACCAATCAATCCAATCAGAATAAGCAGGCAACCAGGAATTATTAAAAGAATATCCATAAAAATAAGTTCTCCGTTTAGCCGAAAGTATTAAAATTTTATTTTGATCATAAGGATTAATCCAATTAATGATGGTATGGCAATATTTATCGCCCATACTAAGAATGCGGCAGCAAGGATGTTTACGGGAAGATCAGCATATAAACCAACTACCATTAATGTAACCGATCCTCTTATTCCCACATCAGCAAGGGCAGCCATTGGAATAAAGGTCATTATGAGAAAAATCACCGAAAGTGCCATTAGGCCCTGTGTCCAGCTTATCGGAATGCCGCAGACAATAATAATAAAGTAGAATTGATTCAGGTAAATACAATATTTAATAGCAGAGATTCCCAAAACAACCAGTTTGTTGTGGGCACTAATTTGTTTAAGCACTTGATAATGCTTTTTTTTAAATGGAAGCCATTTCCACGAATTGATCCATTCAACTATCCTATGCAAATAGAAATAGCTGGCAAGAACGAGGATCCCTCCCGTTATGCCAAGTGAAAGGATCAAATAATTATTACTCAGGAGGGCGATGTTAACATCAGCATTAGTTATTATCAAAAAACTTCCTCCGGCTATTCCGAAAAGGAGAGTTACAACAATCTGGGCTAATCCACCCAAAGAACCAAGCCAAATACCCTTTAGCCGGTGCTCTTTTGGCAATACTAATACCCTGGTTGCAATTTCACCCACTCGATTTGGAGTCAATAATGCCATTGATAATCCGCTCAGGACAGCCCTTATGGCTTTACCGAAAGCCACAGGGTAATTTCGGGCCATCAAATAACGCCATTTCTGTACCTCTACTGCCCAGGTCAGGGGCATAAGGCAAATCACGAGGATAACGATCTCTGTTCTGGCGCCTGCAATATTTTCTAAAAACAAGCCCCAGGTCTCTTCTAAATCGGGTAAAGCAACAAGCCTGTAAATGATATATCCAACAGCTGCCAAGGCACTTATCAGCTTAATGGAGAACTCTATTGGTTTATTGATGATCAAAATGCCTAGTTTTGTCAAATGTTTGCAAGTCGTTCTGCAAAGATATAATCATATTTGAAAGGAGTTATCCATGCATTTTCGCGCAAAGAAGAGATTGGGGCAGCATTTTTTAAAAGATAAAAATCTTGCGCTCCAGATTGTTAATCTCCTGGAAGCAAAAGGCAGGGGGCAGATTATTGAAATCGGCCCTGGTAAAGGTATTCTTTCAGGCTATTTGCTTGACAGGTTTGGCAATCGATTTCATGCTGTTGAAGTTGACCTTGAGAGTGTTGATTATCTAAAAGAAAGTTTTCCGGATCTGGCTCCAAGAATATTTTCAGAGGATTTTCTAAAATTCGATTTATCAAAAAAATTCAAGGATGATCTTTTTATTATTGGGAATTTCCCCTACAATATTTCTTCTCAAATCCTTTTTCGCGTACTTCTTTACCGCCATCAGGTGAAGGAAGTGGTTGGAATGTTCCAGCGCGAAGTGGCCAGAAGAATAAGTTCAGGCCCTGGAAGTAAGGAGTATGGAATACTAAGTGTTTTGTTGGGAGCCTATTACGATATATCTTATCATTATTCTGTTTCAGAAAAGGTATTCTCTCCTCCGCCTAAGGTGAAATCAGCTGTAATTCGTTTGGAGAGGAATAATATTCATGAGTTGCCCTGCGATGAAGACTTGTTTTTCCGGGTAGTGAAAATGAGTTTTAACCAAAGGAGAAAAACTCTTAGAAACAGTCTTTCTACTCTAATTCAGCCGGAGAACAGGCAGGCTGATCTACTCTGCTACAGGCCGGAACAGCTTAGTGTTAAAGGATTTTTTGAGCTCACCAGTTTTATTGATAAGCAAATCGACGAGAATTTAGAAGGAGTTTCTTAATTTTACGGCTTCCCTTCTGGTGTCCTGTGGCTCCATAATATTTTTTTAAATCATTGCCTATGCACAAACAGGTAGATATCACCAAGGAATTTATTCTCAATCTTCGTGAAGTCATTGAGAATAAAGACGAAAAGCAGGCTTTATCCTTGATAGGTGGAATGCATCCGGCTGATATTGCGGAAATTTTCGAGATCTTTAGCATGGAGGAGGCAATTTTCCTCTTCCTTTTATTGGAGTCAGAGCTTGCAGCTGATGTGATGGCTGAGTTGGAAGAGGATGACAGGGAGCTGGTACTCAGAGCTCTTCCAAGTGATGTTATTGCCAAGCAGATTCTGGATAAAATGGATTCAGATGATGCTGCTGATGTCCTGGGCGATATGGATGAGCTTCGTCAGGAGGAGGTTCTTTCCCATATGGAGGACGTAGAGCAGGCAGGCGATATTGTTGATCTTCTCAATTACGAAGAGGACACGGCCGGGGGATTAATGGCCAAGGAGTACATCAAGGTTAAGGATAATTGGACTGTTGATGAATGCATACGTGAGATCCGCCGACAGGTTGAGGAGGTTGAAGAAGTATATTTCGTTTATGTTATTGATGATGATGAAAAGTTGCTGGGGATTCTTTCTTTAAAAACCCTGATCATCTCACCCTCCAAGCGGAAAGCTGTTAACCTGTGCGAGAAGGAAATTCTCTCTGTAAGAACCGATATGCCCTCTGAGGATGTGGCAAATTTTATGCATAAATATGATCTGGTAGCCATTCCGGTTGTGGATTCTATTGAGCGATTAGTAGGCCGTATTACTATTGATGACGTAGTTGATGTTATCAAGGATGAAGCTGAAAAGGATTACCAGATGATTTCTGGTATCACAGAGGATGTTGAATCCGATGACCGGATGTGGGTTCAGTCGCGAGCCCGTCTTCCCTGGTTGATAATAGGGCTTTTCGGTGGGATTATGGGGGCCCTCATAATTCGTTCTTACCAGCATGAGCTGGATGCCTTCAGGGATTTGATCTGGTTTCTGCCATTGATAGCTGCTATGGCAGGAAATGTGGGCGTTCAATCTTCCTCCATTGTGGTTCAGGGGCTAGCCAGTAATACACTAAATATCAAAAGTACTGGAAGGCGATTACTTAAGGAATTTGGAGTTTCACTAACTAATGGTTTGATTCTTTCTTCATTGATGGTACTATTCAATCTGGCAATGAACTATGGCAGCTTTCTGACTTTTACCGTTAGCCTGTCACTGTTAGCAGTTGTCATTATTGCATCCGTATTTGGAACCCTGGTTCCCTTAATTCTGAATCGTTATAAAATCGACCCGGCTCTTGCAACAGGGCCTTTTATAACCACGACTAATGATATTATGGGATTACTCATTTATCTGTTTATAGCCAAGCAATTATTCGGTGTATTCACTATTATTTAGAATAGTAATACTCCAAATGCCTGGTTCCTGACTCGGGCAGAATCAGGATTATTAACCCAGCTTATACCAGATAGGTATCTTTTGTTTATTAATTACTTTCCCAATCAGTTATTTCCATTGAATAATGATGCTAATTTTAATAAATTTGGTGCAAATTAATATTTGGTAATTGTGACTGCTCAGAAAAGGATAAAATCGGCACTGATATCTGTATATCATAAAGAAAAGCTAGATGTAATAGTTAGGAAATTAGATGAATTAAAAATTCAGTTGATTAGTACAGGAGGGACTGCTAAATTTATTAGGGAATTAGGGGTTGATGTGACTGAGGTGGAAGCTCTTACGGGATATCCCAGCATCTTGGGGGGGCGTGTTAAAACCTTACATCCAAAAGTATTTGGCGGGATTCTGGGGCAGAGGGCTCTGGACAATGATGTAGAGGAAATGAAGCAATACGATATTCCTGAAATTGACCTTGTTCTTGTAGATCTTTACCCTTTTGAAGAAACGGTAGCTGGGGGTGGTACTCAGGATGAGATAATTGAAAAAATAGATATTGGAGGAATATCTCTTATTCGTGCTGCTGCCAAAAATTATTCTGATGTTTTAATCGTCCCATCACAATCACATTATACTGATCTGATCGAACTACTTGATCGGAAGAAGGGTATGACTGACACTCAGGATCGCTTGCGATTTGCACAAGCTGCATTTGCTGTATCCTCACATTATGATACATCTATTTACCACTATTTTTCCTCACCTGAACCGGAGTATCTGAAATTCAGCTCGCATGATTACAAATCCTTGAGGTATGGTGAGAATCCTCATCAGAATGGGAGGTTTTACGGGAGTTTAGATGATCTTTTTGAGCAAATTCATGGGAAAGAGATATCATATAACAATCTTTTGGATATAGATGCAGCAATCTGCCTGATCGATGAATTTGATGCCAGCAGTTTTGGAATAATGAAACATAATAATGCCTGTGGTTTCGCAACGCGCGAGAGTTTGTCAGAGGCATGGAAGGATGCCCTGGCGGGAGATCCGATCTCTGCTTTTGGTGGTGTGCTGGTCACTAACAGAACCATAGATTCTGATACAGCTGCTGAGATCAATAAGATCTTTTTTGAGGTGGTTATTGCTCCCGCATATTCGGAAGAAGCTTTGCAGATCCTTCGTATGAAGAAGAACAGGATAATCCTCGTAAGAAAAGATGGAACTATGCCGGATTACCAATTTAAAACATTATTGAATGGAGTGATTTGGCAAAATAGGGATAAGCGAAGGGAGAGCGAAAAGGACTTGAAAACAGCAACTCTTGAGCACCCTGATGAACAGCAAGTTAAGGATCTCCTTTTTGCTAATATCCTGGTTAAAAACACTAAGTCGAATGCCATTGTATTGGCTAAAAACAATCAGTTGATTTCTAGTGGGGTGGGGCAAACCTCAAGAGTTGATGCATTGAAACAGGCTATTGAAAAAGCCAGGAATTTCGGATTTGATCTTGATGGTGCAGTTATGGCCTCAGATGCTTTTTTCCCTTTTAAAGACAGTATTGAAATTGCATATGAAGCGGGTGTAAAAGCGGTGATTCAACCTGGCGGTTCTATCAGGGATCAGGAATCAATTGATTTTTGTAATGAGAAAAAGATACCGATGGTATTTACAGGTATCCGTCATTTTAAACATTAAACAAAGAAGGGAATATGGGTATCTTTTCATTTTTATCCCAGGAAATTGCTATTGATTTGGGTACTGCCAATACAATAATCATCACTAATGATAAGATTGTGGTGGATGAACCTTCTATTGTGGCTGTAGATGTAGCT
The DNA here is from genome assembly GCA_030592205.1 of Bacteroidota bacterium. Classification (GTDB taxonomy): domain Bacteria; phylum Bacteroidota; class Bacteroidia; order Bacteroidales; family UBA12481; genus JAUVKA01. The sequence continues at coordinate 5,603 of JAUVKA010000154.1, forward strand.
ACCGGAAAACTATTTGCTATTGGAGAAAAAGCCCGCCAGATGCATGGCAAAACCCATGATAATATCAAGGTTATCCGCCCGCTCCGGGATGGGGTAATTGCCGACTTCAATGCGGCGGAACTTATGATTCGTGGGATGATTAAAATGATCAATCCCAAGAAGAAATACTTTTCGCAATCCCTGCGTATGGTCATAAGTATTCCTTCCGGAAGTACGGAGGTGGAAGTTCGGGCGGTACGCGACTCAGCTGAACATGCTGGTGCCCGTGAAGTATATATGATCTATGAACCAATGGCTGCTGCTCTGGGTATAGGCCTGGATGTTGAGGCTCCCGAGGGCAACATGATTGTGGATATTGGAGGGGGTACAACTGAAATTGCCGTCATCGCCCTTGGTGGAATTGTATGTAATGAGTCGATGAGAATAGCCGGTGATGAGTTTACACAAGATATTCAGACCTACATGCGCCACCAGCACAATATTAAAATTGGGGAACGTACTGCAGAAGACATCAAGATAAATGTTGGTGCTGCTCTTCCAGAGTTGGAAAATCCACCTGCTGATTATGTGGTTCGTGGCCCCAATCAAATGACCGCTCTACCACTGGAGGTGCCTGTATCATATACTGAAGTAGCACACTCCCTCGACAAATCTGTTTCAAAGATTGAATCTGCAGTATTGAGTGTACTGGAGCGTACACCTCCTGAATTATATGCAGATGTTGTTGATTCCGGAATTTATCTGACTGGAGGTGGAGGTTTGCTTAAAGGCCTGGATAAAAGGCTTAGCGATAAGCTAAATATTGCTTTTCATGTTGCTGATGATCCCCTCCATGCTGTGGCCAGGGGCACTGGTATCGCTCTAAAGAATATTGGTCGTTTTCCCTTCTTAATACGTTGATTAAGCGCGAGATATGCGAAATCTTTTGCGATTTTTGCTACGATACAATTTCCCAATCCTATTTATTGTATTGGAGCTTATAGCTTTGCTGCTGCTTGTTCTAAATAATCCTATTCCGCATACAAGGTTCCATACTTCTATTCAAACTGTAAATGGATTTATTTTTGAAAGAAGCTACGGTCTGAAGCAGTTCCTGGATCTTAAGCATGAGAATAATCTCCTGGCCAGGGATAATTCGAGGTTAAGAGTCCTTGTCAAGCCATACTTTGATTTAAAAGATTCGCTGGATGCTTATACTTATGATTCAGAAAGTCGGGGAACATTCCAATTTGTACCGGCTCGGGTAATTAATAACTCGGTGAATCGACAATCGAATTACTTAACCCTTGACAAGGGATCTTTATCAGGTATTTTTCCTGATATGGCTGTTGTTGCCCCTGATGGAATAGTTGGAGTTGTACGGAATGTTTCAGCTCACTATTCAACTGTTATTCCTATTTTAAACAGCAAGCTTCAAGTTAGTGTTGTGCTGAAAAATTCAAATTATTTCGGTTCCCTGGTCTGGGATGGCAAGAATTATAGAGAAGCCATTGTTAATGAGATCCCAACACATATTGAGTTGGAGAAAGGAGACACTCTGGTAACAAGTGGCTACTCGGCTTTATTCCCACCTGGTGAAATGGTTGGGGTAATTGAAAGTTACGAAGAGCTTCAGGGAGGGAGTTTCCGCACCTTGCGTATAAGTTTAAGTACTGATTTTAAGAAACTTTCCCGTGTGTATGTTATTCATAACAGGGGAAAGGAGGAAAGATTAGAAATTGAATTGTTGACAGATGATCGCTAGTATTGTAAAGTATTTTCTTTTTTTCGTCGCTTTGGTGCTTGTTCAGGTACTTGTTCTTAATAATGTACAAATCTCAGGATACATCAATCCATATGTGTACGTATTATTTATCTTGTTACTCCCTTTTGAAACACCTGGCTGGCTACTGCTGGTGTTATCCTTTATTTTAGGTTTGTCAATTGATATTTTTCCTCAAGGGCTTGCCGGCTGGGGTAATACTCTGGGTATACACACAGCGGCTACAGTCTTGCTCGCTTTTGCACGGCCATTGGTTCTGGATTGGATCAATCCACGAGGTGAATATGAGTCAGGAACTTCACCCGGATCAAAGGATCATGGAATAGGGTGGTTTTTCCTTTATGTTTTGATCCTTATTGGGATACATCATTTTGCATTATTTTTTCTGGAAGACTTTAGCCTGCGTCACTTTTTTCATACTTTTATCCGATTCGTTTTTTCCTTGTTTTTCACCATTTTACTGGTTCTGATTGTGGAGGGTTTCCGATACCGGCCACGAATAAACTGATCAAGAGTTGAGAAATCAATTTGTTAATAGGAAATTTATTATTGGCGGTATGATTGTACTGGTCTGGATTGTGTTGGTCCTTAGGCTGTTCTTTCTTCAGGTAGTGAATCCTGGTTATAAGCTTTCGGCCAGCAGAAATTCGAGGCAGAGCCAGATTCAATATTCGGCCAGAGGGCTTATTTTCGATCGTAATGGGCAGATAATTGTATACAATAAGCCCGCGTATGATCTGATGGTCACACCTTGGAAGGTTAGGGTTTTTGACACACTGGAATTGTGTTCTTCAGTAGATATAACAAAAGAAGAGCTCATCAATGGTTTAAAGCGTGCCAGATCATACTCAAATGCACTTCCTTCTGTTCTCGTTCGTCAGATTTCTGCTGAGCGCTATGCCAGCCTACAGGAAAAGATGTATAAATTTCCTGGTTTTGTTGTGAAATCAAGAATGATCCGTGCATACAACCAACCAATAGCAGCACATGTTATTGGGCACCTCGGTGAAGTTGCCAGGGAGGATATGAATAGGGATTCCTATTATTCTTTAGGGGATTATCTTGGTCGCGATGGACTGGAAAAGCAGTATGAAAAAGAGCTTCGCGGTACAAAGGGAATACGCTATTTATTGGTTGATGTTCATAACA
>JAUVKA010000197.1 GCA_030592205.1 Bacteroidota bacterium
AATAATTTATAATTAAAAACATGCAAGCTTTATTAGGTGTTTTTTTTCATTCCTTCGGCGGTTTTGCCTCAGGAAGTTTTTACATGCCCTTCAACAAGGTTAAAGGATGGGCATGGGAAAGTTATTGGATGCTTGGCGGACTTTTCTCCTGGCTGATTGTGCCTCCGCTTGCCGCTTACCTGACAGTCCCTGGCTTTGCAGAAATAATAGCAGCAAGCTCCAGGCAAATTTTGTTTTTCACTTTCCTGATGGGATTGCTTTGGGGGATTGGAGGACTGTCATACGGATTAGGAGTCAGATATCTGGGTATGTCACTCGGGAACTCGGTGGTTTTAGGATTTTGTGCGGCATTCGGAGCTATTGTTCCTTCCATATATTATAATATCAATCCAACCGAGGGGAAAATTTCCTTTACAGATATGATGAGTACTACCGGTGGTCAGCTTGTTTTATTGGGTGTAATTGTCTGCCTGGTTGGTATTGCCATTTCCGGGAAAGCTGGCTTTATGAAGGAAAAGGAACTATCAGTGGAAGATCAAAAAGCAAGTGTACCAGAATTTAGTCTGGTTAAAGGTTTGACGATTGCAGTTCTATCCGGCATACTGAGTTCATTCTTTAATTTTGGTATAGAAGCTGGCAAACCGATGGCTGATGCTGCAGTGGCTGCAGGATTCAATCCACTCTTTCAAAACAACGTAACTTTTGTTGTAATACTTTGGGGTGGCTTCACTACCAATTTTATCTGGACGACCATCCTAAGTCTTAAAAACAAATCCTACGGTGATTTTGTCAATAAATCGACACCAATCTCCAGAAATATAATGTTTGCTGCCCTTGCGGGAACAACATGGTTTCTGCAATTCTTTTTTTACGGCATGGGAGAAAGCAAATTAGGTAACGGTGCAAGCTCCTGGATACTCCATATGTCAACCATAATTTTAACAGCCAATATGTGGGGGATATATCGCAAGGAATGGAAAGGTGTTGCTGCAAAAACCAAAGTGACCATTATTGTTGGTATATCGGTCATTATTATGTCCGTTTTCCTGGTAGGATTAGGTAATTCGATGTAAATTGAAATGATTATTTTAAAAAATTTAATAACATCGTAGAGACAGATCATGATCTGTCTCTACAACAAAAAAACACAAACCAATGCATCGTAACAAATTGATCGAAAAATCATACGATATTGCAAAAGAGCAATATGCCGAATTAGGTGTCGATACCGATCAGGTATTAAAAGAGATGGAGAAAGTAGTCATCAGTTTGCACTGCTGGCAAACCGATGATGTAGGTGGATTTGAAACTCCTGGTGCTGAGCTTTCAGGCGGAGGTATTCAGGCCACAGGAAATTATCCGGGTAAGGCTACCAGTATTGCAGAAATGAGAGCTGACCTGGAGAAGGTATTGTCCTTATTGCCTGGCGATCAACGCTTGAACCTTCATGCTATTTACGGTGATTTCGCTGGTGAAAAAGTAGACCGTGATCAAATTGAAGTCAAGCATTTTCAGAGCTGGATCGATTGGTGCAAAAAGGAAAATATTGGCATGGACTTTAACCCAACATTCTTTTCCCATCCATCTGCCGATTCAGGTTTCACCTTATCCTCAAAAGATGAAGGTGTGCGTCAATTCTGGCTTGAACATCTAAAACGTTGTCGGGCTATTTCTGCTGAAATCGGCAAACAACTTGGCTCTCCATGCGTACACAACATTTGGATCCCGGATGGTTCCAAAGATTCACCAATCGACAGAAACGGGCATCGAGCCATATTGAAAAAATCATTGGATGAGGCCATGTCTATTGACTATCCAAAAGCACAAATAAAGGATGCTGTTGAGAGTAAACTCTTCGGTATTGGAGCTGAATCAATGACTGTTGGATCACATGATTTCTACCTTGGATATGCTATTAGCCGCAATAAATTAATCTGCCTTGACAATGGGCACTTTCATCCTACCGAGCAAGTGGGTGATAAGATCTCAGCGTGCATGCAATTCCTTGATGAAGTACTTCTCCATGTAACTCGTCCTGTTCGTTGGGATTCAGATCACGTGGTAATACTTAATGATGATGTTCAGCTTATTGCCTCTGAAATAGTAAGGAACAATTTTCTGGAAAGGGTTAAAATTGGCCTGGATTTCTTTGATGCATCCATTAATCGCATAGGGGCGTATGTTATAGGTACACGGGCTACGCAAAAGGCATTCATGATCGCATTGCTGGAACCCACTTCGAAGCTAATCGAAATGGAGGAAGCGGGACAAAACTTTGAACGCCTGGCAATTTTGGAAGAGTTGAAAACAAAACCTTTTGGTGCGGTATGGGATTATTATTGTCTTCAGCAAAAAGTGCCGGTTGGCCTGGACTTTATTTCTGAAATTCAACAATACGAGAAACAAGTTTTAACAAAAAGATAAAAATGGATAGCAGAAATTCATCTATTGAATTACAGAAGGAAAAATTGATTGAGATTTCCCGATATTACGGAAATAATCCGGAATATATCATAGCTGGCGGTGGCAACACATCTTACAAAACCAAAGAAAAGCTTTGGATAAAGGCTAGTGGAGTCTCTATGGCTGATATTGATGAAGATGGTTTTGTTTGTCTCTCGCGAGAAAAGTTAAAAATAATATCAACTAAAAGCTACAGTCAAAATTCATTAATAAGGGAACCTCAGGTTAAGGGAGATTTGCAAAAAGCTATTATTTCTCCATCCAATAAGCGTCCGTCTGTAGAAACCTCCCTTCATGAGCTCATGGATTTTGCTTTTGTTGTACATACCCATCCTACATTGGTTAATGCTCTGATGTGTTCAAGAAAAGCCAAACGAAGCGCAAAGAAATTATTTGGAAGAAAAGTATTATTTATCGAGTACACTGACCCAGGATATGTTCTGTATAAAAAAGTTGAGGAAGAGACAGTCCGTTTCAGAGATAAATTTAGTTCGGAACCTTCGGTAATATATCTGCAAAATCATGGCGTTATCGTGGGAGGTAATACTATTGATGAAATAAAAGAAATTTATGTTGATATTGAGAAGAAGATTCGCAATCACATCACCCTACAACTGCCTGACAAAAAAACTCATCCCTCTTTGGAATACGCAAAAAAAATAAGCTCTAATATAGCGGCACAATTAGAGATTGCCCCTTCAAATGTGCTATTCCGCACCAATGGATTGATTCAGTATTTCGTGCAAAACAACAGGGATTTTGAGAAGGTTGATAAGCCTTTTACCCCAGATGATATTGTCTATTGCAGATCTGATTATCTTTTCACTTCTGCAGCCACAACTGAAATAAATGAGGTAGTAGATCGATATAAAAAGCGACATGGATCCCTCCCGAAGATCATTGCTCTGCAGGGAAAAGGCCTGATTGCCATCGACGAAAGCGAAAAATCAGCCAGGATAGTTATGGATATTTTTGAAAATATGATGAAGGTAAGTTTCTACTCCGAAAGTTTCGGAGGACCACAATTCATGAACCCGGAACAAATCGATTTTATTGATAATTGGGAAGTAGAGAACTATAGAAGAAAGGTTTCAATGAAGTGACCGTAAGCCTGGGGGCTCGTCCCCCAGGATGATGGCAATCATGAAAAGATTGTAAAATGTGACGAAACAATGATGAAGGGAAACACGCAACACGCAACTAAAAAACAAAACATCAATGAATAAGCATCTAATCATCTTATTGACAATATTATTTTCAATCAACGGCATCTCCCAGGAAACTATCTTCCCCGGTGCGGATGAAAGAACACCATCTAAAGCACAGTTTTTTAGCTGGATAAACAACACTAACGAAGGTGCAACAGAAGAGCATACATTAATCAATCTCGACTTTTTTGGATGGTTGAAGAGTGAGTATGGCATGCAGCTGGATATCTATGCCTTCGATGCCGGAGCAATAGATGGAAAACGATTTTATGGAAGCATTTATTCCGATCGCTTCAAGAAGCAATTTCCAAATGGCTTTGATCCGGTCTATAAAAAAGCTAAATCCCTTGGAATCAGGCTGGGTGTTTGGGGAGGACCTGATGGTTTCGGTGATACACCAGAAGAAGAAAAGGCCCGAATCGACCAGATGGTGAAATTATGCAGCGATTATGAGTTTGCACTTTTTAAGTTCGATGCAGTCTGCGGGCCATTAAGACCTGAAAAGGAGGATGCTTTTATTCGAATGATGACTGAATGCCGGGAATACAGCCCTGATCTGATCTTGCTAAACCATCGACTGGGATTAACCAAAAGCAAACCTTATGCCACGACCTTTCTGTGGGGAGGGGCTGAAACTTATATTGATGTGTTTATGACCAACAATGCAACAGCTCCACATCACAGAGCCGGGGCCTTGTCACGTGGATTAGTACCTGAATTAAAACGACTTACAGAAGATCATGGTGTTTGTGTATCCTCATGTCTGGATTACTGGGATGATGACTTAATATTGCAATCATTTAATCGCGGACTGATTTTATCACCTGAGCTATATGGAAACCCCTGGTTGCTGAATGATGATGAATTTTCCAAGCTGGCACGCATATATAATTTGCACAGGAAATACAGAGATATTCTTGTAAACGGCAAAGTACTACCCGAATCTTACGGTCCTTATGCAGTCACGCGAGGTGACGATAAAACCAGGATTCTAACTTTTCGAAATCTGAATTGGGAACCTGTTTCATACACTGTAAAACTGGATGAAGAAATTGGTATTGAGTCGAATGGGAAAGTTACATTAGTGCAACTACATCCAACTGAAAAAATATTGGGAACCTATCAAAAGGGAGAAGAAGTAAGGGTTGAGGTGCAACCATTCAGATCCTGTTTGCTTGTGGCTACAACAGATAGATACGATGAACCAGCCATTTTAGGAGCAGATTACCGTGTAATAAAGGATATCCCCGGGCAGCCGATAGAAATTGAAGTATTGGGTATGCCTGGAACCAGCTCCTTCATAACTCTATCCAATGCTAAACAGTATAAATCAGCTCAATTTTTCGGCGAGAATGAACCACGGCTGTTAAGAGGGAAATCATTGCAAATAAAATTTCCAGGGAAAGCCTTGAACAATAATTTCCATCGTAAACTCGGCGAACTCAGAGAAATAGAAATTCCTGAAGATGTTGAAGCTCTTTACGAAGCTACAGTTTTCGCTGCCGATAATAATGCTTTGGAGGTGCGTTCAGTTCAGCGATCCGGAGAAACTTCCATACCAGAGGTTACAGCAGCCAGAGATGCTTTTTTCGAGCAAGCGTCCTTCACTGAACGCGGCATTTGGGATCGAAACCTTTTCGACGGATATCTGAATACAGGATTCTGGCCATCCGAAAAATATAAGAGAGATCAACGTGTTGATGGGGGGTGTTTTCGTCTGGATTTAGGTGAAGTTTTAGATATTGATGAGCTATTGATAACAGTACCAAATGAGTTCGCATTGCAGCCGCTATTAGTTGGAGAAGGAAATTACGTTGAAATCTCTACAGATCTGAAAAATTGGGAACGCCTCACTTATCTTGCCGGAAAAGAGATGACGGTAGAAATAGGGAAAGATGTACGTTATCTAAGATTCAAGGAATTCCCTCAGCAAATTGTTGAGATCGAAGGATTTTCCGATGGTCATAAACTTGACAGAACACACTGGAGGGCATCAAACCTGTTTGCTTACCCCGATAAAAAGAAAACCAAAAAAGTATGGAAAACCAATGTGGTTATGGATGAAGTCCCTGCCGGCAGTTACCTCTGTGTAGCTATAAATGGCAAGCATGGAGTTGAAGGAGCTTATGCCGCGGCCAAGATTGATGGCAAGCTTGTGGGAGCAACAGACCGAGCTTCATCTTTCCCATCAAATACTTGGGAATATATTAATGCTCGCCGTGATAAAAATTACACCTATTATATCCCGGTTGATGAAACAGTCATAGGGAAAACTATCGAAGTTTTTGTTATCGGATTTGATGAGGAAAACATGGATTTAAGGCCGGAATTATGGATCAGTGCCTACCCACATCCCTGGGAGAAGATAAAATTGGTGCTCAGTAAATCAGAGTAGATGAAAAAAGTTCTTGTCTTCAATGGCAGCATCAGGAAAACAGGCAATACCGCTCACTTGATAAAACATTTTCTGGATGGATGCCGTCAATCAACTGATCAAATCGAAGTAATTGAAGCCCACAAAGTAAATCTTGATTTCTGTGCAGGGTGTTTGACAGGTTCAGATCCTTTGTGCATGTTCAAATAACCAAAAACGGGCTCATCCATACTCCTCATCAAGAGTGGAAAAAGAATTTTGTATTACTTCTATCGATGGGTTCTCCGGATGATATAGATGCAGAACCGGTTATTGACCTTTTCGAATACATGACAGAGACCATGGGAAAGGAAAACAAGATGTATGTAATCAAAGGAACCAGACTTGCTGTTTCCAATCATGTTATTAAAAGTAAGGAAGAATTAAGGGTTTTATATCCAAAGATGGGGTTGAAAGAAGAACTTGCTGTTGAGGATTTTGAGAGGAATAAGGGAGTTTTAGAGGAGTGCAGGAATCTTGGAATGCGATTGGAGTGTTAGCAAGCAAGCTTGCGTACGTTCAGGAATAAAGATAGCCAGCTTTGTGTTCACTCTAAAGGAGATGTGCTTCTATTTTTTTGGAACATCTCTCATAGCTTGCTGTGTGGCCGTTTCAAAAAAAAAGAAGCCAGCTCCGCTAACACGAAACTGACTTTTCTGTTGTCGGGATGACAGGATTTGATTTTTTACTTGTCACCGCTGTAAGTTGTTAATAATCAGTACCAAATTTTTTCAAATTTTACCATTGTTCTCCCGTATTTCTCCCGGCTACTTCCCTTAAAAAGCCCACCACTAGTGGGTTTTAAACTATTGAGTTTTATAATCAGGCCGGAATTATCAAAATTTGTTAATATTTACTTTACTTTTATCGATCTAATTAATATTTCTATAACTAATACTTACATAGCTAATTATATAAAATCAACCTATTACTTTAATATTTTACGCATTCTTTCCATCAATTAACTGATGTTCAAGTAACCCATTGTATTTCTCCAGCAGTATAGTGTATTTAGCACTCAGCTCATTAAGCTCTTTCTTCAGCTGCTTCTCCTTTATTGATTGTTCTTTCTGATACACCCGATAATACTCAAATATGTCAAATTCTAGTATCAGGCTAATTTTTTGTGCTAATTCAAAATCTATGCTTTTTCTTGACTCCATGCTATCCACATTCTGAGGACTGCATCCAAGCTTTCTAGCAAACATACTTTTGGTCAACCCCCTTCTTTCACGTTGTTCACGGATTAATTTACCTACCATTTTTGCCATGCTA